>JAGDAG010000085.1 GCA_017959625.1 Abditibacteriota bacterium
ATCTCTGCCGGGGATGTTTGCAGTGTTTGGGTATGGCTTTGCGGAGGCCTGGCCGTCCTCGCTGCGGGGCTTCTGCGGAGAAGCGCGTATATCTGCCTGTTTTCCCTTTGCTTTCTGCTGGGGGCGGGGATATATACCGCCGGCCGGATACAGCCTGCCGGCAGTATCAATAACGTGGCCGGGGATATAGTCGGCGTGTCCGGGACCGTGGTCTCCGCCCCGGAGTTTGCAGGCCCCTCCGGGCAGCTTCTGAAGGCGGACCGGGCGTTTCTCGCCGGGGGTGAAAAAAAGGTCTCCGGCAGCGTGCTTTTGTATTCCTCTTCTCCCGTTCCCTGCGGCGCCCGTATCTGCGTCATGGAGCGTCCGGAGCCCGTGGGCCCCGGAGGGGCCTTCGGGATGGATATCGCGGAATATATGGCCCGAAAAAACGTATATCTTTCGCTGTATTCCAATGAAAAAAACACGGAATATCTCGGCTTTTCCGGCTTTCCTTTGGCTTGGGCTGCGCGGTTCAGGGATCTGCTCATGATCCGGGCCTCCTGCCTTCCCGGAGAAGCGTCCGGCCTCGTTCTGGGGATGCTTTTGGGGGATGCCGGGCTGGTATCGGACGATCTCCGCGATGCAACGGCGCGCACCGGCATAATCCATCTCCTTGCTGCCTCGGGTTTTCATTGCGGCCTTATCGCTCTTTTGGTCCGGGTGATATTCGGTTTTCTGCCGGAGCACCGCCTGAGGGCCCTTGTCATCATCCTGTTTTTGTGGGCGTACGTTTTGCTTACCGGCTTTGCTCCCGGAGCAGTGCGGGGCGCCCTTTGCATCTCCATGTATCTTGCCGGGTTGATCCTGAACAAAGGCGGAACGAAGCTTTCGCATTATCTTTTTCTCAGCGCTCTCGTCTTTCTGCTGGCAGATCCCGCGGCCCTGTTCGACATAGGGTTTCAGCTTTCCTACGTTTGCGCCGCCGCTCTCCTTTTGCTCCTTCCTTACGCCCTTCTGCCCCTGAGGAGCGTTTTATACCGCAGAAAGCCGCCGGCGTTCGTCTCCGGAGCCGGCGCTGCGCTTATCGCCTCGATGTGCATAAGCGCCGCCTGTTTTCCCCTTCAAAGCGCATATTTTTATTATTTCTCTTTTCTCGGGGTCATATACAATATAGTTTTATCCGTACCGGTCACCGGCTTTTTCTATACGGGGCTCGCCGCCCTTGTTTTCGCCGGCGCGGGGCCGCCGGGAGCAATAACGGTTTACGCCGCGTCGCTGACGGGAGAATTTACCGTGTGGCTTATCAAAAAAGCCGCGGAAACCGCCCCTCTTTCCGTTGTGGGGGCGCTTCCTCCTTTCGCCGCGATTTGCTGGTATTGCGGGCTTTTGCTCCTTCTTCTCTTTCTTATACGGAGGTATATCGGTGTCAAAAACTAAAAACAGCCTGCTTTTTGCCCTGTTTCTGCTGGTTCTTTGCGTTCCCGCCGCCGCGGGAAATCTGAGGGTCGCCGTTCTGTCTGTGGGGCAGGGCCTTTCGGTGGTAACGGAGAGCCCCGACGGGCGCGTTATGGTTTTCGACTGCGGTTCCGAAAACCCGCGCTTTGATTCCGCCAATACCAACAGGACTGTGAGATACCTGCGCTTCCGGGGGGTCCGAAAGCTGGATGCCGTTGTGCTTTCCCACGCCGATTCCGACCATTCGTCGGGGATGGGCGTCCTTTTGAAAAACTATAAGGCAAAAACCTTCATCACGGGAAAGGCCGTTCTTGCGGACAAACGTTTTGCTGCCGTGGAGAGGGCGCTGAAAAAACAAAAAACTCCTATTCGCTGCCCGGCGTCCGGAGAAAGCTTTTCCCTGGGCAGGCAGGTAAAAGTCCGGGTGGTATCTCCGGGAGCCTCCGGCAAGGGGAACACCGGCTCCCTTGCCCTTTTGGTGAAATACGGCTCGGAGTCGTTTCTTTTGACCTCCGATATGGGCAAAAAGGAAGAAGCCGCCATGTGCAGGCGTTTTGGCTCAGGGCTCGCCGCTTCCGTGCTGCTGGTCCCTCACCACGGCTCTTCCGGATCGTGTTCACAGGCTCTGCTGCGGGCGGCAAGGCCCCGGGCGGCGGCCATATCCTGCGGCAGGCGCAACAAATACGGGCATCCTTCCTTCGGGGTGCTGAAAAGGCTTTCGGACAATAAGATACGGGTCCTCATGACCGCGAGAGACGGGGATATAGTGTTTGTATCCGACGGAAAAAGAACCGGCTTTGTAAAAAAGAGGAAAAAAGCCCTGTTTTCGGATATATGGAGCAAATAAAAAAGGCGGGTTTAAACCCGCCATACTTTACACTTTCGAAAGCACGTGAACCTTAACTGTGCGTCTGCCGAATTTCAGCGCCGCCGCCCGTGTCTCAAAACAAAGGTCTATCCTGTTTCCCTTTATGGCTCCGCCCGTGTCTCCGGCTATGGCGTAACCGTAGCCCTCGATATAAAGCTTGGTGCCAAGGGGGATCACCTTGGGATCGACAGCAGCCATGGAATATACGGCTTTTCTGCCTGTGGAAGTTTTCCTGCCCTTGAAGGTCTGAGCGTCGTAGGCCGTGGCCTTCATCGTCAGAATCTTTTTGGTGCGGTAGTTGCCGCCTCTTGAAGTGTATTCACCCTTCGACCCTATAGATATTATACAGGGGACGGCTTCCTTGATGATCTCGGTCTTGTCGGCTACCCGGGATATCTCCTTTCCGCCGGCGCGGGTTATCTTCCAGACTACCCGCTTTTCGCCGTTTTCTCCTTCCTGCAGTGTTTTTATGGTTCCGTGCTTCTGTTCTCTGGAAAAGGTCCTCAAGGTCTCATAAGGGACACTGACTGTCTGGGCAACCTCTTCTACCTCGACTCTGTTGACATAGATGATCATCCCCTTTCGTATGGGGTTCGTAAGCGGCGCGCTTATCCTGTCGCTGGAGTCAACGGTAATACCCGCCTCCTTAAGAGCCTCTCCTACGGTTTCCGTCGTCGTAGAAGCGTTAAGCTTTTCACCATTGAAGATTATGGTGATGTTTTTTGTTGTTGGCGTCTCGGCCTCTACGATACCGTCCCGCATCGCAAGAACTCCCAGAAGCAGCAGACATACTGCAAGGAGCCTCATGAAGCGAGGTTTTCGTTTCAGCAAAATAGGCCTCCTTTACTGCCGGGCGCTTATACTTTTTTCTTATGGATTTGAAAAAAGCTTGGGAACCCCACAGCATTAACTATTTTACCACATGCTTTTTGGTTTGTCAAACCTTATGCAAAAAAAAACGCAAAAAAAAAACCGGCCCCTGCGGGCCGGCGTTTTCTGCATGGTTTATCAGTCTATATCGTAGCACTTTTCCAGCCTTCTGGCATAGTCGTAGTGCTTGTTGCCGTCTGCGGGCCAATCCCAGTCCCAGCCCCAGTAGGGATATACTGCCAGGGAGTCGCCGAAATACCAGCGGGACTGGTTCAGGGCGATGGTGTTGGCATGCCCGTCGGCAAATACTGCGTTCAGCTTGCATTCGCCCTTGGCGATGTTGCCGCTCTTCTTCATATTGTGGTTGGGGGCGTATTCGCCCAGGATCACCAGGCCGGCGGGCTTGGACAGAGCGGAGATCACCATAGGCCCTTCAACGTAGGTGCCCAGGTAGGTCTGCTGGTTGGCCAGAGACATACCGCCGATGTAGCAGATCCTCCTGTAGAAGTAGCCGCAATACACCTTGCCGGTCTGCCAGTTGTCAGAGGTGGAGGTGTTGGTCTGGCTGGGGCAGGTGAAGAGCTTGCCGTTCTTGACGTAGGGGGCCAGCTGGCCTACAAAGGACGCGTTCTTGATGTAGTCTTCATGGTTGGTCCTGTTGTAGTTGGAGTGGAAGCCATGGGTGCACGCATAGACCTCGGCGCCGTTGGAGTTCCAGATGCCCTGGCTGATGGCGTAGGCCTCGTCATACTGAGGCAGGCAGTCCTCCCAGTCGCTGGCATACATGACAAATGCCGTGCCTATCTGCTTGGCGTTGGAAAGG
>JAGDAG010000086.1 GCA_017959625.1 Abditibacteriota bacterium
GCAGGGCGTAGTCGCGGTCGGAGGGATATGGGATGCACTCGTCGAAGGACATCACTATGTCCGAACCTATGGAATGCTGGATCTCCATCACCCTTTCGGGAGTGAATTTGTGATACGAACCGTCAACGTAGGAGCGGAACAGCACGCCTTCCTCGGTGATCTTGCGGATCTCCGCCAGGCTGAACACCTGAAAACCGCCGCTGTCGGTAAGCACGCTGCGGTCCCAGTTGATAAAGCGGTGTATGCCCCCCGCCTCCTCCAGCAGCTCCGGCCCGGGCCGGAGATACAGATGGTAGGTGTTGCCCAGTATGATGCGGAAATCCATTTCCGCCAGCTCTTCCTGGCTCAGGGCCTTCACGGTGCCGCAGGTGCCCACAGGCATGAATACGGGGGTCTCCGCCACGGAATGGTTCAGCGTCAGCCTGCCCAGCCTCGCTTCCGAGCCGGAAGCCTTTTTGATAAGCTCAAACTTCACTTTTCTTCTCCGCCGAAGCCCTCATACGCGGTGCCGTAATAATCGCGTATATCTCTCCATATCTCCTTTGCCTCTTCTTCGGAAACCTCTTCCTCCATGACAAGGCTGCCGATATCAAAGGAGGGCAGCATGCCGCCCCTTCGCATATAAAACTCTTTCGTATAGCGCACCACGTATCTGTTGCCGCAGGTCTTGTACAAAAACCATTCGCCGCCGCCGTCCGCCAGCAGGATATCCCCTTTGTCCATACCGTGTTTGCGTTTCCCCGCCTGCGCGGGGAAACGCGCTTTTGATACTAAAACTCTTTTATCTTGTGCTGTATGTTGTCTTTTATGATCACCGTGTCGCCGGGCTTGTTGTTGTTCTTGATGCTGTAGCCGCCGGGCCAGTAGTCTATGATGTTGTTGCAGATCATCAGCTTGTCGGCGCCGTCTTCGATAAAGACGCCCCCCGAGGCCAAGAGGTGGGAGCCCAGCATGGTGAAGTTGCGGGCGTTCTTGCCTATTTTGACTGCGGGATAGCCGTCCACCACCTGAAAATCGGATACGGAAAGCTTGGTCCTGGGGTGGCTCTTTTTGGGAGCGTAGATGAGCCCGATAAGGTTGCCGCCGCCGGTGCAGCGGACCTGGGTGGAGGTCACCGAGGCGTTGTAGAATATCATGTCGCATTCCACGTCTATGCCCACGCCGCCGGGGTAGGTGAGTATCTGGCAGGAATCTATGGCAAAGCCGGTGTTGCCCTCAAAGATGAAGCCGTTCTGCACGTGTTCTATCCAGCAGTTGGAGATGAAGTGGGGCAGGGAGTGGGCGGTCTCGTTCTTGCCGTCCACCTTGACGGTGGGCTTCTGCTGATAGAAGGTCTTGGACAGTATGGTGAAGCACTGGGTCATCATCACCCCGTCCTGGCGCCCGAATTCGAAGCAGACCCTGTTCTTGGCGTAGAAGGCCTGGTCGGACACGGTGGTGCCCCCCACGAACCAGTGGATGTTCTCAAACTTGTTGATGTCCATGGAGCCGGAGATGGAGATGCCCCTGTAATGGCTCCAGCCGAAGATGTCCCTGAAGAGGCCGCCGCCGGCGTTGGTCTCCACGCCCTCGGGGGTGGCTATGCAGGTCCAGGCTCCGCCGAAGCCCACGTCCACCACCTCGGGGTTGGCGCCCAGGAGCAGGATGGTAGGCTCCGCCTTCTTGGGGTGGATGGTCTCCTGGTTGTTGGGATAGCTGAAGGTCATACCCTCTATGCGGCAGCCGTGCCGCATGCTGAAGGGGGAAAAGTCGTGTTTCAGTATGTTGACAGTCACGGCCTTTTTGCCCTCGCCCTTGAGGTATATGCCGTCTCCCAGCTCCACGGGGCCGTCGATCAGGTAAGTGCCGCCGGGGACATTGACCAGCCTGGTGACTGCGTCGGAAGCGTGGGCGGCCGCTATGGCCTTGTTGAAGGCTTCCGAGGAATCGGCCTTGCCCGTGGGGTCGGCGCCGAAGTCTGTGACGCTGACAGCCATGGCGCATACCGAAAGGCAGAGCGCCAGCAACGAGAATAACAGTTTTTTCATATCGGTTCTCCCAAATTATTTGTTAAAAATACCGTAGTAAACCAGGGCAAGGGCCTTTTTTATGAGCCGGGGAGCCATAGCCCGTTTTTCCCCGGCGGAGCTTTTTTTGAAATGCCCGAGATACAGGGACATAAGAAGGCGGGAATCGCCGTAAAGCCGCACGCTCCTGTTGGCGGCCCCGGGGTGTATCCTGTAGCGGTAGAGAGGAGCGGCGTTGTGTATCACCCTGCCCCTCTCGCTTATTTTCAGGAACAGATCGTAGTCGTCCATAGAGGTATAGCGCACGTCCATGCCCCCCGCAGCCAGCAGCGCCTGTTTTTTTATCACGGCGCCGCTGAAGGAGATCACGTAATTCCCCCGCAGAAAAAGGGAAAGAAAGCTGCTTTCCTCCGGCAGCCCGGAGCGGTCCATCCTGAGCACGGGGCTGTCTGCCCCGCCGACTGTGACAAACTCCGGATCGCAGAACACCATGTCCGCCTGTTTTTCTTCCATTACGGCCAGCTGCTTTTCCAGATAGTCCTTTTTCCACACGTCGTCCTGGTCCAGAAAAGCGCAGATATCGCCGGAAGCGGCTTCCACCCCTTTCTGCCTTGCCCCCGCCTGACGCAGGTTGCGGCTGTTCCTGAAATAAACGGTATCCCCGGGCAGGTCCTTCAGCAGGGGCCCGATGCTCACCGGCGACCCGTCGTCCGCAAGTATCAGCCGGACGCAGCCCGTGGTCTGCGCCAAAACAGACTCCGCAGCCTCCCTCAGCCAGCCGAGCCCTTCTTCCGTTTTTATATAAACGGGTATGATAACGCTGATCAGTTTATCACTGCCAGCACTCTGCACGGCCTGCCTCCCAGGGCCCGTATCCCGTGGGGATACGAGGAATCCAGAAATATGGAGTCTCCTTCCTTCAGGGTGATGGTCTTTCCGTTGATCACAAATTCCAGCTCTCCCTCCAGGATGTATTCGAATTCCTTTCCGGGATGGGAATGGAACACCAGCTCGTCGCCTTCGTCGGCGGGGATGGTCACCAGAAAAGGCTCCATGTTCTTGCCCGCCATTTTGTAGGCCAGGGCCTCGTAGTTGTAATCGGCAAACCGTTTTGCCGTAACGCCCTTTCCGCTGCGGGTCACGCAGTAGATCTTCAGCTTGGGCTCCTCCCCGGTGATTATGGTGGAGAGCTCTATGTTGAAATAGGTGGCTATATCGTCCATTATGCTCACGGGGAATTCTATTTCTCCCGCCTCGTAGGCGATATATTTTTCTATGGGTATCTTAAGGGACGCCGCCAGGCTTTCCCGGGACAGGCCCGCGTCCTCCCGCAGGAGCTTTATCCGGGAAGCGATCTCTTTGATGTGAGGTTTCATTTTTTCTCGTCCTTTGAGCGTATCTCAACGCGTCTGATCTTGCCCGAAATGGTTTTGGGCATCTCGTCGATGAATTCGATTATCCTGGGATACTTGTAGGGAGCGGTGTTCTTCTTCACGTAATCCTTCAGCTCGTTGGCCAGATCGTCGGAGGGGGTGTAGCCCCTGGCCAGCACCACCGTGGCCTTCACCACCTGTCCCCGTATGGGGTCCGGGACGCCGGTTATGGCGCATTCCAGAACGGAAGGGTGCTCCATGAGCACGCTTTCTATCTCGAAGGGCCCTACC
>JAGDAG010000087.1 GCA_017959625.1 Abditibacteriota bacterium
ACCGGTCTATGAGCTCCGGCTTCAGGCCTATGGAGGTGTTGGGCATCAGGGCGGCGACCTTCAGATCGGGAACGTTTTTCCGGAAAAAGCCGCTGCTTTCCGCAAACCTTATGCCCCGGATGTCGGGCAGGTCGGGCTTGTCCATGAGGTATTTGAAATAAGCGCCTATGGCGCCTCCCGCCGTGGCGTCGAACACCCTGCCGGGTATGCCGTCGGGAGAATTGTCCCCGCCGGGCTCCGTGGTGTAATAGGCGCCGTAAAGGCGGCAGGCGGAGGACACCATGCGGGTGACGGAAAAGTTGTTTGCCACGTCGTCGTTTTCGTTGGTGATGCGTATCCCCGCGTTGTAGGGGGCGATGCGCCGGGCCTGGTCGGAGAAGTCCGCCCCCAGCTTCACGTTGCCGTTGCCGCCGGTGCAGATATATATGGGGGTGTCGGGATACAGCTCTCTGGCGGTCTTCACCCAGAACTCCGCCAGGTCGGTCATGGAGGCAAAGTACCAGTCATTGAGGTCCTTGGCAGCCCGTTTTGAAGTGGTCTCATCGGGTATAAAGGGCGCAAGGGCGTCAAAAGTCCCGAAGGAGGTCTTCCACGCCTTGTTCAGGGCGTCTGTGGAGCCGTATTTGTTTTTCATATAGCTGCGGAAGCTTTCCGCGGCGTAGGGGTCGCCGCACCAGTAGCCGGAGTGCTGATGGCGGTCCATGATGCCGAAGCCGCCTCCCGCCACGTGGATGGACTCGCCCCAGCAGCCGGAGATGCCGAAGTTGAGGGCTTCGATGACCTCGGGCCCGTAATGCTCACGGAAAACGGTGAGAAAATGCTTCACCCCGTCCCGGAGGGCCGGGTTCCATACGGACTGCACCGGCGCTTCCTCGCCGTGCTCCAGGCATTTGGCAAAGACGCCGTTTTTTTCGTTCCACCAGTCGGGCACGGAGACTTCCGGCGCCATGATGAGGAAGGGCAGCCACTTCATGCCGTGCTTTTTCAGCCCGTCCGTAAGCCCGTCGTAGTACGAGAAATCAAGTTTGCCTTCCTCCGGCTCCAGCTGCCTGAGGCCCACGTAGCTCTGCATACTGGTTATGCCCAGCTTTTTGGCGCGCTCAAAGGCCGTGTCGGACAGGTCCTCCGGCGGAAGTGGTTCGTGTATCTGCCACTGCTGGATGGCGGTCATGCCGTCCCGGAGGACGTTGGGCTCCCGGGCCTCCAGTTCGGAGAGCGGGTCCCGGGGCATGGAGTAAAAAGCGGGTTTTTCCCGAGTGACCTCCACTCTCCTGACCGCCAGGTCCTTCTGCCCCAGTATCCGGAGATCGTGGCCTCCGTTCTGTCTGTTGTTCCAGACGGGATACTGCAGCAGGAACACGCAGGTCATCCAATTGCCGGAGTCTGTCTGGACGTATCTGTCGGGAGACTCGAAATAGGCGTTGCCGGAGCCGTCGTACTGCAGGCTGATGTCGCCGGTCATGTCGTAGTATTCCACCGTGACGAAGGCCTTCTCCATGGGCGGGAAGGAGTCGGTTATGTCCAGATATATCATGCGGTTCTCCGGAGTGCCAGTGGTCCGGGCGGCGTTGACGCCCCCGGCGGGGGAGACGGTGAACCTCCCGTCGTTGGTATGGTGGGCAAGGATGCCCGAGGCCGTTCCCGCGGAAAAATCGATAAAGGTCTCCGCAAACGAGGGGAGAGCGGCCGTAAAAAGCAAAATGAGCAGCAGATACTTCATGATATATCCTTACGTAATACTGTTTTGGCTTGACGGGGAGGGCAGACGCCGGGCCCGTCCCATTAATCAGTATAGCATATTCCCGGGGGCTTTTGGCGCCCGGACGGGATTTTTTGCCCGGCAAAGCCGCGGATCCCGCCGGCGGCCCTTTTTTCTGTGTTTTTGCATAAAAAACTCCCCGAAAAACTTAACAAAAAACGCCCGGAAATAAAGCCCTTTTTCAAGGTATTTGCCCACAAATTATGGTATAATAGATAGGTGTAAAACGTATATACGGGAAGCAGGATGACAGAGCTTATCAAGGTGGCGACCTACGCATATCCGGAGGTGATACCCGTCATGACGGGCATACTTCCTGCCGCATGGATGAAATACAGGGGCGCGCTGGAGGAGATAGCCGAGGAATTCGGCGATCTGATAAAGGACAGAAGGACGGAGGAAAGCTTTGACTATATCCCCGTCCCCAGCTATCACAAGGGAGAGTGGACCGATCCCTGGGGCTGCGTGTGGTCCAACCTTTGCGAAGGTATGGAGGCAATAGTCACAAAGCACCCCTATCCTACCCGGGAAAGCGTGAAAAACCTGAAAAAACCCGCCCGGCCCGGAGGCTTTCCCCACGGCTTCATGTATCTCAGGCTGGAGGACCTGCGGGGCTTCGAGGAGATAATGCTGGATTTTGCCGAGGAGGCTCCCGAGCTCCGCGCGGTGATTGACACGGTGCTGGAGTATAATCTGGAATGCGCCGACGAAGCGCTGAAGGATCATCCCCATCCCATGGCGTTCTTCGGCGACGATCTGGGGCACCAGAAGGCCCTGCCCATAAGTCCGGCCAAGTGGAGAAAGTATATGAAGCCCTGCTACAGCGCCATATACAAAAAATTCAAAGACGCCGGCAAATATATCTTTATGCACACCGACGGCTGTATCTGGGAGATAATGCCCGACCTGCAGGAGACGGGAGTGGATATAGTCAACGTGCAGTTCAGGGCCAACGGGCTGGAGAACCTGGAAAGGGTGTGCAAGGGAAAGATACCCATCCACCTGGATCTGGACAGGCAGCTCATGCCCTTCGGGACCCCGGCGCAGATAGACGAACACGTATATACCTGCATAAAGACCCTGGGCATGAAGGAAGGCGGGCTGTCCATAAATATAGAGATAGGCCCCGATTATCCCCTGGAAAATATCAGGGCCCTTTTTGCGGCTGTGAGAAAATACAGGACCATGTATTCTTAGGAGACGGATATGAGAAAAGCGATCATCACCTGCGGCGGCTGGGAGGGGCACGAGCCCGCGCTCACCACGGCCATAGCCAAGAAGCTGTTGGAAGCGGAGGGCTTTGAGGCGGAGATATATACCGACCTTGATATATATACCGACGAAAAGGCCATGGGCGAAGCCTCCCTTATAGTGCCCTGCTGGACCGGCGGCAGCATCACCGGCGAGCAGAGCATGGGGCTTCTGAAGACCATAGCCTCCGGAGTGGGAGTGGCAGGCTGGCACGGCGGCATGTGCGACGCCTTCCGGGCCGACACCAACTACCAGTATATGACCGGGGGCCAGTGGGTGGCCCATCCCGGCGGCATCATCAAATACGTCGTGAATATCACCTCCGACGACCCCATAGTCGCCGGCATAGAGGATTTTGAGGTGGAGTCCGAGCAGTATTATATGCACACGGACCCCTCCAACGAGGTGCTGGCCTATACCACCTTTCAGGGACAGCACGACCCCTGGGTAAAGGGCTGCGTCATGCCCGTGGTCTGGAAAAGGATGTGGGACAGGGGCAGGGTGTTTTATATGTCCCTGGGGCATACTGCCAACGTGTTTGACATCCCCGCCGTTCCCGAGATCCTTCGCCGCGGCATGCTGTGGGCTGCCCGGGAGGAAGACGCCCGATGACCTTAAAACACAGGCTTCTGTGCATGTTTGCCCGCCGGGTCCCGGCGGAGGCCCGGCGCAACTTCGGGCTTGACTGCATAGGAGGCTTTCTGGCCGGTATCCACACCGGCTTTTTTGTGCCTTTTTACGCCATAATAGCCCGGGACAAAATGGGG
>JAGDAG010000088.1 GCA_017959625.1 Abditibacteriota bacterium
AGCATTGCTGATCTGCAGAGCATATGCGAAATTTCGGCTTTGCTGTTGCGTGTCATCCCGGCGACGGCTTGCCAAGGGCAAGGCGGCGGTAAGAGATCTCCCTGTTATAGAAGTTGCTCTTGCCCGCGCTCCTTAAACGGCCCCCCCATCCGGCTTTGCGCCGACTGCGTCGGCTTAAAAGGAAACAGCCGGATGGTGCCCCCGAAGATCCCTCTGCCTCCTTCGCCTCGGCGCTTCGCGCCGGCCGTATTGCGAAGTCGGCGGGATGACCGGAGCGCTGTTGCGCGCTTCCGCCGGGATGACGCCGTGGAACAGGGCGCTTCCGCCGGGATGACGCCATCAACAAAACGCGGCGCAACGCGCCTTATACGGATGCGCCTTGCGCCTCTTGTGTGACCCCGGAGGATCCTGTATAATGATACTGTAAATAAACCGGCGCCTGCAGGCGCCGAAGCGGAGGCCGATATGTCTAAGCTGTTTTTTGCGATTGTTTTTCTTTTGGCGTGCGGAGCCGCCCTGTGCGACGGGCTGCCCGCCTACTGGCTGGATTATCTTCCCGGGCGGGTGGAGGCCGTCAAGCAGGACATGAAGTCTGCCCCGGGGGGCGACACCTTTCTGTTCATCACCGACTGCCACGCGCCGGACAATGATATGTTCAGCCCGCAGATAGCCGAATACGTGATGAAGAATACGGGGATAAAGCTGGCGGTCCTGGGGGGCGATTATATGAACGGCAATGCCACGGCGGCGGAGGCGGCTCAGACCATCGACGGCTATATATCCCGCTATTCCTTTACTCATCCCGCTGTGCTGAGGGGCAATCACGACACCAACTATCAGGGAGGCGAGCGCCTGCCGGAAAGCGAATTCGCCCGGATAGTCCGCAAGGTGACTCCCGACGCTTATCAGAGCGGCGACAGGCTTTACTATTACATAGACAACAAAAAGGCCCGTATCCGGTATATCCTGCTGGATACCAGCGACGAGGCCAATACGGAGACCGGCATCATGGTGGACAAAAAACAGCAGGAATGGCTCAGGAAAACAGTCCTTGAAACTCCCCGGGGCTGGCGCATAATAGTGTTTCAGCACATCCTGTTCGATTACTGCCCCGTCCATCAGGGCAGGAAGGAGGGGCCCTGGATGACCCGTTCCGCCGATACGGTCATCGGAATACTGGACAGCGTTTATGACAAGGCCCGGGCAGAGATAATTGCGGTTATATCGGGGCACGTGCATATGGACTACGCTGCCCGCAGCAAAAAAGGCTATCCCATAATCTCCACTACCTGCGATGCGGGAAGAGGCTCCCAGGCTTCCTACTGGGACCACGATTTTCCTCTGCGCCCGTCGGGTACCGTAAACGAACAGGTAATAGACGCCTATACGGTGGATACACTGCGCAGAAAGATAAAGATAAGGCGCATAGGCTGCGGGATCGACAGGGAATATGCGTTTTAGCCGGCTGCCGGCGCTATACTGCTCTTCGGAGCAGTTTTTTTTGTTCCGGGCAAAAACGGGGGCGGGAATTGTGATATAATAAACATATACCATTGACCGAGAGGTGACCTATGACCAAATTATTGTTGATACTGCTTCTTGCCCTTCTGGCCCCCGCCGCCCTCTTTGCGGCGTCTCCCGCGGCTTCCATTACGCCGTCGGAGAAAAAGGGCATGGACATGACCAACTTTGGCGACGGCGAATGGACCGTGGACAAGGTGGACGGCAGGGAGTGCTGGCGCCTGAAGGAGGGCAGCAAGTTCCTTTACTATTCCTTCGGCGACCCCAAATCCGTGGCCCCGGACGCCTGGGTGGTGTTCGACGCTTATTACACCGGTAAATACATCGGTTTTGCGGAGCTGATGCACGTAAGCACCGCTACCCTCTACAACAAATCCGACGGTCTGGGCATCGTGGAGACCGGTGTGTGGCGCCGCTACGCCCTCCGCATGGCGAACTTCGATCCCGATGGCGGCACCATGAATTACGGCAACAACATGCGCCTTTCCATAGGCGGAGACAATATACTCATAGCAAAAGTGGAGATCTACAACGAGGAACCGGATATGTCGGATATCACGGACCCCGACGGCATGATCGCCGAAAAGATGAAGGGCCTCAGCCCCGAGCCCGCGCCGGGGATGAGCTACTGCTTCGGCAACAACGTCACCGAGGCCCAGGCCGTGATGTTCCGCAGCCTGGGGGTCACCAGCGTGGAGAGCTACGTTACCTGGGAGAGCGTGGAGAGAAAAGGCAAGGGCCAGTGGGACTGGTCCGACTGGGACCATCAGGTGAAGACCCTGCAGAAATACGGCCTGAAGTGGGTGCCCTTCCTTATTCTGAGCCCCGCCTATTCCACGCCGGACTGGTTCCGGGCTTCGGAGGAGCACGTGCCCTGCCGCTGCCTGGAGCACGGCACTGACAGCAAGATAGAGAGCCTGTGGAACCCGTATCTCAAGGCTTATATACGGCGCTTCCTTGAGGCCGTTGCGGAGCGCTACGGCAAGACCGGCGTCATCGAATCGGTGCTCCTGGGCATACAGGGCGACTACGGCGAAGCCATCTACTCCGTGTCCGGCGGCGGCTGGACCTTCCAGGTGCCCGGAGAATACCACAACCATCTGGGCTTCTGGTGCGGCGACGACTACGCCCGGGCGGATTTCAGAAAATACGCGCAAGGCAAGTATAAGACCATAGGCGCCCTGAACAAGGCCTGGCACACCTCCTTCGCCTCCTTTGAGAAGGTGGACTATCCCTTCAACAGCGAGGCGGAGATCAAGGCTTACAGGGCGAACATATTCACCTCTCCCGACACCCGCCGCAGGTATCTGGACTTCACGGACTGGTACCGGGGCAGCATGACGGACCTTTCCGAGTGGTGGATAAAGACCACCCGGGAGGCCTTCGGCAAGGATACCGACATATATCTGTGTACCGGCGGCCATTCCGCCGCGGAGCTGGGGGGCCACTTTGCCGACCAGTGCCGTGTGGCGGCCAAATACGGCGCCGGAGTGCGCATCACCAACGAGACCTCCGACTACGCCCGCAACATGACGGTGACCCGCTGGGTGGCCAGCGCCGGCAAGTTCTACGGCGCCCTGTTCGGCTTTGAGCCTGCGGGCACGGAAGACTTTTTCGGTATCCCCGCCCGCATCTACAACGCCACGGCTTCCGGGGCGGACCAGCTCCACGACTACAACACCAACGTCATCGGCGCCGAAAAAACCATGGACCAGCAGAGAAAGCACTTCAAATACCTGTTCCACACCAAGCCGGTGGTGCCCGTGGCAGTGTGGTATCCCGACGTGCAGATGGTGATGGAGTGGGACGATTTTATGAAAAAAGCCGAGAGGCTGAGAGACCTGTTCGACTATGACTTCGTGGACGAATCCATGGCCCTCCGGGGCGCTCTGGGCCGGAACAAGGTACTGGTAATCGCCCACGGCTATATAATGGAGACCGCCGTGGCCAAAAAGCTGGCGGAATGGGCGAAGCAGGGCGGCAGGATCATAGTGGTGGACGTGGACCGCTTCCAGAGCGTGGAAGGGACCGGCGCCCCGGAAGACCTGCTGTTCCCCAACGGGAAAGCGGGCGGCCGGTACGGCAAGGGCTATATATACAGAGTGGCGGACTACGGCGAACTGGCCGTAAGGCTGACGGAGATACTCTGGAAGCTGGGCTATCCCGTGTATGAGATAGCGGAAAACGGCCTGTACTCGACCCAGATAGAAAAGGACAGACTGCTCATTTACAGCAAGAACGAGGAGGACAGGGATCTCATCGTGAACTACAAGGGCAAACAGACCGTGGTGTCCTGCGCCGGAAAGAGCATCACGGATATAAAGCTGTAAAACGGGAAGCCCCGCCCCCCGTAAGGAGAAATGTTTATGAATAAAATGGTTTTGGTTTTGCTTTTTGCGCTTGCCGCTTCGGCGCTCGTTGCGGCGGCGCCTGCGGCGTTCATCACCCCCTCCGGACAGAAGGGCATGACCATGACCAACGAGGGGGACGGGGAATGGACCTTGGACAGAGTGGAGGGCAGGGACTGCTGGCGCCTCGCAGAGGGCAGCAGCTTTCTGTATTTTGCCTTTGACGACCCCTCGGCCATCGCTCCGGACGCCTGGGTGGTCATTGAAGCCAATTACAGCGGCAGTTACATAGGCCCTGTGGAACTTGTGCACGTAAGCTCCGCAACCCTCTTCAACAAAGCCGACGGCCTGGGCATAGTCGAATCCGGAGGGTGGCGCCGCTACGCGCTCCGCATGGCGGGCTTTGACCCCGGGGGCGGCGCCATGAACTACGGCAACAACATGCGCCTTTACCTGGGCGGAGACAATATACACATAGCAAAAGTGGAGATATATAACGAGGAACCTGATATGTCGGAAATTACAGACCCCAATGAATTGTTAGCGGAAAAGATGAAGGATACGGCTCCCGAGCCTGCGCCGGGGATGAGCTACTGCTTCGGCAACAACGTCACCGAGGCCCAGGCGGTGATGTTCCGCAGCCTGGGAGTCACCAGCGTGGAGAGCTACGTGACCTGGGAGACCGTGGAAAGAAAAGGAAAAGGAGAGTGGGACTGGTCCGAATGGGACCGCCAGGTGGAAGTGTTGCAGAAATACGGCCTGAAGTGGGTGCCTTTCCTTATTTTGAGCCCCGCCTATTCCACGCCGGACTGGTTCCGGGCTTCCAAAGACCACGTGCCCTGCCGCTGCCTGGAGCACGGCGAGGACAGCAAGATAGAGAGCCTGTGGAACCCCTATCTCAAGCCGTATATCCGCCGCTTCCTGGAAGCCTTTGCGGAACGCTACGGCAAGACCGGCGTCATCGAATCGGTGCTCCTGGGCATACAGGGAGACTTCGGCGAAGCCATTTATTCGGTGACCGGCGGCGGCTGGACCTTCAACGTGCCCGGAGAATACCACAACCATATGGGTTTCTGGTGCGGCGATGAATACGCCCCGGCGGATTTCCGAAAATACGCGGCGGGCAAGTATAAGACCATAGCCGCCCTGAACAAGGCGTGGCATACGGGATACAAGAGTTTTGAGGAAGCGGATTATCCCTTTAACGGCGAGGCGGAGATAAAGGCGTACAGGGAAGGGCTGCTCGAAAAGCCGGAGACCCGTCGGCATTATCTGGACTTTATAGAGTGGTACCGGGGCAGCATGACGGATATGGCGGAGTGGTGGATCGCGAACACCCGGGAGGTCTTCGGCAAGAATACCGACATATATCTGTGCACCGGCGGAGATTCCGCTGCGGAGCTGGGGGGCCATTTTGCCGACCAGTGCCGGGTGGCGGCCAAGCATGGGGCGGGTGTCCGCATCACCAACGAGGCTTCCGACTACGCAGTCAACCTGTCCGTGACCCGCTGGGTGGCCAGCTCCGCCAAGTTCTACGGCGCTCTGTTCGGCTTTGAGCCTGCGGGCAGCGAGGATTTTTACGGCATCCCCGCCCGCATCTACAACGCCACTGCTTCCGGAGCCAACCAGCTCCACGACTACAACACCAACGTGGTGGGTTCCGAAAAGACCGTGGAGCAGCAGAAAAAGCATTTCAAATATCTGTTCCACACCAAGCCGGTGGTGCCCGTAGCGCTGTGGTATCCCGATACGCAGATGGTGATGAAGTGGGGCGACTTTCTCAGAAAGGCCGGACAGCTGAGAGACTCTTTTGACTTTGACTTCGTGGACGATTCCATGATCCTCCGGGGCGCTCTCGGGCGGAACAAGGTGCTGGTCGTCACCTACGGCTATATAATGGAGAACGCCGTGGCGAAAAAACTGGCGGAATGGGCGAAGCAGGGCGGCAGGATCATAGTGCTGGACGTGGACAGGTTCCAAAGCGTGGAAGGGACCGGCGAGCCCGAAGACCTGCTGTTCCCCGACGGCCGTCCCGGCGGCAGCTTCGGAAAGGGCTACGTTTACAGCGTGGCGGACGTCAAGGAGCTGAACGTCAGGCTGACGGAGATACTCTGGAAGCTGGGGTATCCCGTGTATGAGATAGCGGAAAACGGCCTCTACGTGACCCAGATAGAGAAGGACCGCCTGCTTGTTTACAGCAAAAACGAAGAGGACAGGGACCTCGTGGTGAACTACAAGGGCAAAAAGACCGTGGTTTCCTGCGCAGCAAAGAGCATCACGGATATAAAACTGTAGAGAAAAGGGGGCGCTCCGGCGCCCGTAAGGAGATATATTTATGAATAAAATAGTTTTGGTTTTGCTGTTTGTGTTTGCCGCTTCGGCGCTTCTTGCGGCGTCTGAGCCCGTGGCGTTCATCACCCCCTCCGGACAGAAGGGCATGACCATGACCAACGAGGGGGACGGCCAATACACGGTGGAACGGGCCGCCGGCAGGGACTGCTGGCGCCTTAAGGATGGCAGCAGCTTTCTGTATTTTGCCTTTGACGACCCCTCGGCCATCGCCTCCGACGCCTGGGTGGTGGTAGACCTGCTCTGCAATGAGAGCAAATGGAGCTTCGTGGGGATCACCCATACCGGCGCCAACCAGCCTTACACCGTTGGCAAGGGCTTTGCCGTATTGGAGAGCGATGATTGGCAGAGGATCCCGGGACGTTTCAGCGACTTCGACCCCAACGGGAAAACCATGAATTACGGCAACAATATGCGTATCAACGTTCAAAACGACATACTGGTCTCAAAGATAGAGGTCTATA
Source organism: Abditibacteriota bacterium (assembly GCA_017959625.1). Taxonomy (GTDB): domain Bacteria; phylum Armatimonadota; class UBA5829; order UBA5829; family UBA5829; genus RGIG7931. The sequence continues at coordinate 6,683 of JAGDAG010000088.1, forward strand.
ACGAAAAGCCGGATTCCGCCGATATCGCCGACCCCGATGAGATCCTGAAAAGCCTTTCGGAAGACCTGGGGAAAAACGCTCCGGCCCCTCCTGCCGGCATGAGCTACTGCTTCGGCAACAATGCCACCGACGCCCAGGCGATCATTTTCCGGGGCCTGGGGGTCACCAGCATAGAGAGCTACGTGGCCTGGGAAACCGTGGAAGGAAAGGAAAAGGGCGAATGGAACTGGACCGACTGGGACAATCAGGTGGAGGTCCTGCAGAAATACGGCCTGAAGTGGGTGCCGTTCCTCATCCTGGGCCCCGCCTATTCCACTCCCGGCTGGTTCCGGGCCTCAAAGGAGCACGTGCCCTGCCGCTGCCTGGAGCACGGCACGGACAGCAAGATAGAGAGCCTGTGGAACCCGTATCTCAAGCCGTATATCCGCCGCTTCCTGGAGGCCTTCTGGGAACGCTACGGAAAAACCGGGGTGGTGGAATCGGTGCTCCTGGGTATCCAGGGCGACTACGGCGAAGCCATCTACTCCGTGTCAGGGGGCGGCTGGACCTTCGGCGTGCCCGGGGAATATCACAACCATCTGGGCTTCTGGTGCGGCGACGATTACGCCAGTAAAG
>JAGDAG010000005.1 GCA_017959625.1 Abditibacteriota bacterium
AGAGGCCTTATCAGTTGTTATGGCGAGCTTTACACAGTGACTAAAATGCATATGGACGGTTTTCCCGAATATATACCCGCCATTGAATATGGTATCAGAAAATAAGATCGGTTATTTATAGCTGATATCTCCGGATATGGGGCGGGGCCGCCTTTTCCGATGCGAAAAAGCCGCGGCCGGCCGTATGTCTGCCGGCGGAATATGGTATAATGTATTCGGAAGGGCAGCCCGCCGGCTTTTCGGCGCGTTTTCCTGCCCTGCATTCTTTTCTTGGGAGACGCTATGAGGATCGCGCTTATCATCTGTCTTATAGTCACCTGCGCCGGAGCCCTGTTTGCGGGGCCTCAGGACAAGTTCTTTTCCGTGGCCTGGCTCATACGGGATTTTCCCGGCAACGACAGCCCTCCGGGGCACTTTCTCAATTCGGAGACCAATTACAAGGGGCTTACAGGCGGCGACAGGATATTCACCGACTGTCTGGCCCGGGCCCGGAAGGACCGCCCGGAGCTGCCCCGTTATATGCCTCAGACCATAGGCCTCTACAACGCCCCCACCTCCGAAAGATACGGCAACATAGTCCGGAGGATGCTCCGGAGGGGCAACTGCGAGCTGGGAGTGGGCAACGCCGTTCCCGACAAGAGGATAAAGGAGATCTCCGACTATTTCGGCTTTCCCGTTACCGTCAACGAGAACTGGGAGCTGGAGGAAAAGCCGGAGTTCACCAAATACTTTGCAGGCTTCGGCATAAGGACCCAGTTCAACGCCGTTCTGGAGGGGGATTCCCTGATAGGCGAGACCATAGACATGGGCCACAACTGGGAGGGACGCCCCTTTATGCCCTATTATACCCAGCTGCGGAGCGAAGACCCCCGAAACAGCAGCAAGACAAACAGGGAGCTCCGGGAAAAGGACGCGCCTCTCGACCTTTTCTGGCTGACACGCTCACCCTGGTCGGAATACGACCGCTACTGTTTTCAGTATTCCACCCATCCCGGGGACGTGCTGGTGGGCCCCGGCGGCCGCAAAAGGGCCTATCCGGACAATATCTGGTATTGGGAAAACGAGATAAGAGAGTGGGAAAAGAATCTGGAAAAGGGATATATCCCCTACGCCCATATCAGCATCGCCCTGGAAGGGGAGCTGATCGCCGACCCTCTGTCGGATACCGACGACAGGCATATAAAGCGCGCCATCCTGAAAAATCTGGTGGACCTGCTCCTTTCCCGGGGCTGGAAGCCCGTTTCTTCCGGAGAGTTTCTCGCCTGGTATTCGGAAAGGTGGCCCTGTCCGGAAGCGCCCAACTGCGCCATATACTTTAACGATACCGCCCGGGAGCCGGACGGACGCTATTTCACCCCCGCCTGGTCCTACGTGAACGAGGACCGGGAGACCTCGGACATGGGGCATATATTCATAGCGGAAACCAAGTATTTCAGAGTGTGCGAGCATGAGCACCGGCTGTCGCCCTTTATGGAGACGGCCTACGAGCTGGAATGCCCCAATCTCTACGTGCAGAAGCACGCGGGCCACGACCCCAGGACGGTGAAATCGGAGCTCCACGGCGGAGCCACCTTTGCCGACGGCACCGGCCGGCCGGGCGACCCCGATCAGCTCTCGGTGACGGCCGCCAGCGGCAATACTCTCTTTTGGGGCAACGACCCCCACAGGCATATACCCGCCAAATGGGACTACATGGCGGAGAAGCTGGGCCTTGAGCCCCTGGCCAAAAACCGCTGCTATACCCTGGCTATAGACGGACGGGATATCCAGTTCCCCGACGAGTGGAAGCCGGGGGAATACTACGGCGAGATAACCAATATACAAAGAAACGACAGCATAGTCAGCTGGGAAAAATACGTGACGGCTATGGTGGACGGCAAGCCCTGCAGGATAGGCTTCAGGCATACCCTGGCGGGCAGGACCCACAGGGTGAAGCTGCTGGACCCCGAGGGGAGCCTGAAGGGGCATACGCTCGAGCTGGTTTTCCGGCCCTTCTTCTACCAGGGCTGGCTGGCGGATCAGGAGTTTATGGTGTTCGCCGAGCCCTTCGGCGGCGAGGCCTTTGAATACAGAGTGGACAACCCCGCGGAGGTCAGAAAGGCCTGTCTCTTCGGCAGAGTGGGGAAGGGCTTCAGGATATACCACAACAACCCCGACTATCCGGAGCTGGGGCGCTCGGTGGAGGTGTCGCTTTCTTCCTGCGCCGAATCGGTGACCTTTGTGGACCCGGCGGGCTCGGGGCAGTACGTGGAGGCCCGGGTGGCCCTTTCGGCGCCGGGAGAGTTCTCCCTGAGATACAAGAGGCTCCACCCCCTGGACTGAAGCCGGACATAAATAATAACGCGGAAAAAGCGGGGCTTTTTCCGCGTTTTTTTTTGCGGGCGGCGCCTCGTCCTCTTGACAGCAGCGGGAATTTTGTGGTATAATAATAATGTCGGCAGGGCTTCGCGCCTTCCGGCTGCCAACTGATATAAAGAGAGACCTCGTAACCACTCTGAAACTTCGGATGAACTCTCAGTCTCTCTCGGCTTAAACACGTGTGTTTTGGCTTGATCGCGTCCCGCCGCCCGGGTCATGCTCCCGGAAGGCTGCCCACGACGCATCGGAACTTTGGCCTTTCAAAAGGCTGCAGATTAATATCAAGGAGATACAAATGCTTAACAGAACGATCGAAGAATTGGCTTTGTCCGTTCGGGCAACCAACGCGCTGCGGAAGATGGGTGTCGACTATGTCGAACAGCTTGGCGATACGCCTTTTGCCGCTTTTAAGAGCTGCAGGGGCGTCGGAGTAAAGACCCTTGCCGAGATCAAAGGCGTATATGACGCTATGGGCGCCGGGGAGGAAGGATATTCCGACGAAGACCTGGCCGAGATGTCGCGGCATACCATAGGCGAGCTGGGCCTTTCCTCCCGCTCTTCCCGTTTTCTTGCCGAAGCAGGGTATGTGACTGTCGGCAGTGTTGCAGAGCTGACAAAATCCGGCGATATGCGGATAAACGGTCTGGGGGCTAAGTCCGTAGAGGAGATCGAAAAAGCCGTTGAGGCCTGGGTGCGGGATAATATCTTTTCCGACGACGACCCCGACGCCGGCCTGAAAAGGCTGGTCAGGGAAACCGCCGCCGCCCTTGAGCCGGTCGTCCGGGTGTCCGGGAAAAAGATATATAAGTATATCGTTTCCCGGGGCCTGTCCGAAGAGTACAGAGATCTGAGCCCCGAAGAGGCAGTAAGAAAGGTCCTTATGCTCCCCGTCCTGCATAAAGAACTGAAGTCCTTTTGGGAGTCTGTTGCCGACAACGGGGTCATCGCCCATGACCAGTTGTCCCGTTTGAAGGAGGATCTCGGCCTGTCCTTTGATCCGGCAATACTCGTTTACTGCGCGCTTGAAAGCCGGTCCATAATGCCAAATCGGGGAGTGTTACTGGTGGTTCGGGAGTCTTTCCGGGATGTGCTGGCCGTGCTTGATCCCGATGCAAGAATCGTTCGTATACATAGGCTCAAAGCCGAGGGGCGTTCGCTTGAGAGTATTGGCGATCTGTTTAAGATAACCCGTGAACGCGTCAGGCAGCTGATCAATAAGCATTTGCAGCAACAGGCCTTGTTGTTTGAGGACTATTACAGGGAGCCTTTTGAGTACTTTGATATTCCCAAAGAAGATTTTGAAAGGCTCTTCCCGGAGATATCGAAAGAAGGCTATACGTATCTTTCCTGCCGGTATGATAAGGGAAATGCCAGGCTTGACGCCTCTTCGGTAAAGGATTATGCCGGCCCCTGGAAGGAGCGGCTGGAAGAGTTCACGGACGGGGAGACGAAGAGGGAGGCTCTCAAGCGCGCTTCCGGTGAAGACATTGCTTTAGAGGTCCTGAAGGAAAATGCCGGCGCTTCTTTTTCCATGAAGAAACTCAGGGGCAAGTATCGGGAATTTGTCCTGCGCGAAGGGTATCCTGAGAAACGGCTGGATATTGAAACTCGTACCTTTGAAAACGCTTTATGGAAAAAAATGGGCGTTACCCGGGATCGCGAAGGCAGATACAGGTATTCCTTCGCAAACCCCGCCCGTATATGGGAAACCGTTGACCTTGGCCGGTACAGCAACTCTGTTATATCCACAGAGCTGATATACCGCCAATACGGGGAGCTCATGGAAGAGCTGGATATCCGGGACTCCTATGAACTGTTTTACCTGATGAAAAAGTCGCAGGAGCTGCGGACAGACAAAAGTATCCCGGTCAAATTCAGCAAAGTGCCTGTTATTTACGTCGGGGACGCTTCCTATGGCAGACAGGCGGTGAAGCTCCTTGCCGAGCTCTCTCCCGTAAGCTTTGATGAATATTACGAGGCCTGGGAGGAGAGATACGGCATACCCGGGAACACAGCCCATGCCAACAAAAAAATAAGAGGGGCGGTCATGCCGTACTATAGCCGCGGGATGTATTCTGTCGACGTGCCCGTTATAGACGACAGGGACATACAGCCCCTGAGCGCCGAGCTCGGCAAAAAAGAGCTGTGGTTTACGGATGAGATCGAAGCCCTTTTTGACAGGGTCTGCCGGCATTCTCCCCGGGAGGCCATCAACAGAGCGGCGTTCCAAAGGATAGGCTACCGCCTGTGTTCGGGATATGCGTATCCCGCCAGGTACAGCAGCGTTGTTAACATGCTGGACGGCGTCGTATTCAATAGTGATACGGTGGACCTCAGCGCTCTTGACCCCCGTCTTCTCATGCAGACGGCTTTCACCAATGCGCTGGAAAACAAGAGAAACACCCTGGCTTATATAGAAACGGAGCCGAAAAAGCTTACGTCCATGGCCCTGTTTGAGAAAGAGTACGGGCTTACGGTGGAGGAACTGAGCGGGCTTCAGGCTCTGGCTGTGGACATATCCGGGCAGACGAGATTCTTTAACGGATACAGTATATGGCGGGACTTGGAAGATGTGCCGGCAGTGCAAAAGCTGCAGGGAAATCACCGGCTCCTCAGCTATATAATGAGGCAGCAGAAAGGCATAACGTCGGTCTCGGTGACCGGAGGGGTCATTCTCAGCGCTGCCGGCAGACCGATAAAGATAAGCCTTGTCTGCGAATGGCTGGCGTCGCGATACGGCAGAATGACGTTAACAGACCTGGAGGCCAG
>JAGDAG010000089.1 GCA_017959625.1 Abditibacteriota bacterium
ATCCTGGGCTACACCGAGGACAAGGTGGTCTCCACCGACTTCGTTGGCGATCCCCGTACCTCCATCTTCGACAAGGATGCCGGTATCGCTCTTACCGATACCTTCGTAAAACTGGTATCCTGGTACGACAACGAGTGGGGTTATTCCAACAAGGTGCTCGACCTCATTATGATCATGAAGAAAAAGAACTGCGGCTGCTGCTGCAAGTAGTTTTTAAAATGCGCAAATGCCTCGGAATGTTATTTCGGGGCATATTATTTTACAACAAGCAAGGATCATAAAATGAACAAAAAAACCATAAAAGACGTAGATCTTAAAGGCAAAATGGTCCTTATGAGGGCCGATTTCAACGTTCCTCTGGATGCAGAACGCAACATTACCGACGACGCGCGCATCACTGCCGCTCTGCCCTCCATCAAATACATCCTGGATCAGGGAGCGAGCCTGGTCCTGATGAGCCATCTGGGCCGCCCCAAATTCGACGACAACAACGTTCTGCTGGAAGAGTGCCGCCCCAAGTTCAATCTGGACCCCGTAGCGGCCCGCCTGTCGGAGCTTCTGGGCATCAAGGTCAAGAAGCTTGACGACTGCATAGGCGAAGAGGTCCGCGCCGCCGTGGCCGCCAACAAGCCCGGCGAGGTCATCCTGCTGGAGAACGTCCGCTTCTACAAGAAGGAGACCAAGAACGATCCCGAATTTGCCAAAGAGCTGGCTTCCTTCGGCGAGATATTCGTCAACGACGCCTTCGGCACCGCCCACAGAGCCCACGCTTCCACCGAGGGAGTCACCAAATATATACCCGGCTACGCCGGCTTCCTTATGGAGAAGGAGCTTGAGTATCTGGGCAGCGCAGTATCCGACCCCGCCAAGCCTTATCTGGCTATCCTGGGCGGCGCAAAGGTGGCGGACAAGATACCCGTTATCAACAACCTGCTGGACAAGGTGGATATGCTGATGATAGGCGGAGGAATGGCCTACACCTTTTTGAAGATCAAGGGCTTTGAGATAGGCAAGTCCCTGTTTGACGAAGAGGGAGCCGTCCTGGCGGAGGCCGCTTTGGCCAAGGCCGAGAAGAACGGCGTAAAAATATATTTGCCCCTGGATTCCGTTTGCGGAAAGGACTTCTCCAACGATACCGAGATAGAAGTGCTGGCCAACGAGGATATGAAGGCCGACTTCCTGGGCATGGATATAGGCCCCAAAACCATTGCCGAATATACCGCAGCCATCAAGACTGCCAAGACCATAGTATGGAACGGCCCTATGGGCTGCTTCGAGATGTCCAATTTTGAAGCGGGCACCAAGGCTGTTGCCGACGCTATGGCGGCAAGCGGCGCCCTGACCGTCATAGGCGGCGGCGATTCCGCGGCTGCAGTCAAGAAGTTCGGCGTTGCCGAAAAGATGAGCCACGTCTCCACCGGCGGCGGCGCTTCCCTGGAATTCCTTGAGGGAAAAGAACTGCCCGGCGTAGTTGCCCTGGAAGACAAATAAAACAGGCAAAACCTGCAGGCAGGCTTCGGCCTGCCTTTTCCTTATATATGATAAATACCGAACTGATGAGGCAGGGCGCCCTGGAGCTGGGCATAGAGCTGGGAGGCCGGGAGACGGAGATTTTTGTCCGCCTGGCCGAAAGCCTTGCCGAGGCCAACAGGCGCTTCAATCTCACCGCCATAACCCGGGAAGACCGGATAGTAACGGAGCATTTTCTGGACTCCCTGACGGTGCTTTCCGCCGCGGATCCCCGGGGAAAGAGGGCGCTTGACGTCGGCACGGGCGGGGGCTATCCCGGCCTGCCGGTGGCTCTAGTTTGCCCCGGGGCCCGGTGCACCCTCATGGACGCCACCGCCAAGAAAATACGCTATATCGACACTGTCTCCCGGGACCTGGGCCTGGCCAACGTCACAGGAGTTGCCGCCAGGGCCGAGGAAGCGGGCCGCCTGCCGGAATACAGGGAAGCCTACGATATAGTTTACGCCAGGGCAGTAAGCGATATGCTGATACTCTGCGAGCTGTGCCTTCCTTTTGTTAAGCCCGGCGGGCTGTTCGTGGCCATGAAGAGCGCCGGCGCCGATGAGGAAGTCAAAAGGGCGGAAAGGCAGATAGCGAAGCTGGGGGGCAGGATAAAGGATATCCTGTATTTAGATATCCCCGGCACCTCTATCCGCCGCTCCCTGATAGTAACGGAAAAGCTGAGGCGCACTCCGCCGGAATTTCCCAGGGATTACGCCAGGATCAAAAGGCAGGCAAAAACAATGATCCCGGCGCCGAAGCCGTGAACATTATTGTTCCGATAGTATTATTCCTTTCGATGTGTTATAATATTTAGTGAGCGCATTTTTTGGTGGATATCATGACCTTTTCTAAATACAAAAGACCGCTGAACGCGACCATACTCGTCGTTGTCGGTATCATTCTGAGCATAAAGCTGTGCCGTCCTTATTTTCTGGCCACCTCCGGCTACAACTGGACGGAGCCTCAGCAGCTTTATATGAAGATACTCTTTGCCATAGTGGGAGCGTTTCTGGGGTTCATCGCCGAGCAGTACCTGCATCACCTGCTGCAGCGTTCCGCAAAGATATCCAGCTCGGACAAGGTGGTTTATCTGCTGGGCTTCATGCTGGGCATCCTGCTTGCCAGCGCCTTCCGGTTTGCCATGGGCGAGGTCCGTCTGCCTTTTTACGTCAATATCATCATCGCTTTGATACTTATAGGCATCAGCACCTACGCCCTGAGAAGCGCTATGGATCAGTGGGCTTCCATGGCTTCCGGGCCTAAAACGGTGATCAACGAAAAGCCGAATATCAAATTTCTGGATACCAACGTTATAATCGACGGCCGTATAGCCGATCTGTTCAGGACCGGTTTTATAGAGGGGCAGATAGTCGTGCCCAAGTTCATCCTCATCGAGCTGCAGACCATCTCCGATTCCTCCGATCCACTGAAAAGAGCCAAGGGCAGGAGAGGGCTGGAGATACTGAACGCGCTTCAGAAGGAATTCAATCTTACAGTAAAGGAAACCCCTCTGGACGCCATGCGCCTTGAGATAGATTCCAAGCTGGTTACCTGCGCGATAGACGCCGGAGCCACCATCATCACCAACGATTACAATCTGAACAAGGTGGCGGCTCTTCAGAACGTGAAGACGCTGAATATCAACGAGCTTGCCATTGCCCTGAGGCCTCAGGTCATGCCCGGCGAAGTGCTCAACACTGCCATAATAAAACAGGGAAAAGAAAAAAGCCAGGGCCTTGCGTATATGGATGACGGCACCATGATAGTGGTGGAAAACGGCGCCCCTTATATAGGAAAGGTGGTAAAGGCGGAGGTCTCCAGCTACCACCAGACCGCTCAGGGCAAAATGATTTTTGCAAAGGTTGCGGAACCATATGAAAAAAGCGGCAGCGCTAATTCCCGCGGCAGGCATTAGCGCCAGATACTCCCGGGAGCGCAACAAGCTTCTGGAGAAGGCGGCGGGAAAAACGGTGCTGGAGCATACCCTGCGGGCCTTTGACAGCCACGCCGGCATAGAAGAGATCGTGGTGGTCCTCAACCCGGACTTTCTGGGTGAGCTCTCTTCGTTCATAGAGGGCTTCGGCCTTGAAAAACCCGTGCGGTTTGCCGCCGGCGGCGCCGACAGGCAGGCTTCCGTCCGCAGCGGGCTCGGGCAAGTGGAAAGCCCTCTCGTGCTGATCCACGATGCTGCGCGCCCCGCCGTGTCGGCGGAATGTATAACGGAATGTATCCGGGCGCTGCAGTCTGCGCCCGCCGTCCTTGCGTGCGTTCCAGTGACAGACACCATAAAGGAAGCGGCTCCGGATATGACCGTGCGTTCCACGCCGCCCCGGGACACCCTTTACGCCGCCCAGACGCCTCAGGGCTTTCATACGGAGTTTATAAGAGAGGCCCACAGAAAAGCCTTTGAAGCCGGCAAAAGCTTTACCGACGACGCCGCCGTTGCCGAATGGGCGGGGGAAAAGGTGAAGATAGTCCCCGGCTCGTATAATAATATTAAGATCACTACTCCCAAGGATATGGCTTTGTTCAGACAGTTTGCCGGGACCTCCCGGACCCTGCGCGCGGGGACGGGCATAGACACCCACGCTCTCTCCGCAGAACCGGGGGAGCGCAGGCTCGTTTTGGGCGGAGTCCTGTGCGACTGGCCCTTTGGCCTTATAGGCCATTCCGACGCCGACGTGCTTACCCATGCAGTCATGGACGCTCTTCTGGGAGCGGCGGCGCTGGGGGATATCGGCAAGCTCTTTCCGCCGTCGGATGACGCGTACAAGGATATCGACAGTATGCTCCTGCTTCAAAGGGTAGGGGCTCTGCTGGCGGAGAAGGGGTGCCGCATAGTCAATATAGACAGCGTGATCATAGCCCAGAAGCCAAGGCTTTCGGGGTATATCCCGCAGATGCGGGAGAACATCGCTTCCCGTCTGGGGATAGATCCGGATGCGGTGAGCGTCAAGGCTACCACTACCGAGCATCTGGGGTTTGAGGGCAGAAGCGAAGGCATGACCGCCCACGCGGTATGTCTGATAGAAAAGGAGACGTTATGATAAAAGTTGTTTTGCTGGGGGATTCCATCAGGCAGAACTACGGTCCCATGACCGTGGAAAAGCTGGGCGCTTCTTACAGCGTCTGGCAGCCGGAGGACAACTGCCGGTTCATAAAATATACCCAGAGAGGCGTGTTTTACGACTGGCGGGAAAGCATAGAAGGCTGCGATATAGTTCACTTCAACTGCGGGCTCTGGGACACCTGCGATCTGTGCGGGGACGGACCTTTTTCCGATATAGACGAATACACCGCCCAGCTTGTCCGCACCGCCCGGCAGCTGCAGAAAATGAGCAAAAAGGTGATATTCGCCTCCACCACTCCGGTCCGGCCCGGTCAGGAGCACAATACCAACGAAAGGATAACGGCCTACAACAAGGCCGCCGTTGGGGCTCTGGAGCAGATCGGGGTGCTCATAAACGATCTGTGGACCCCGGTGTATGCCGACCTGGAGGGCTGCATCCGCGCCGACGACCTGATACACCTCACAGAGAAGGGCATAGATATCTGTTCGGAGCTGGTGGCAGGGGCTGTCCGCCGCGCTGCGTCGGATCTGGCGTAAAGACAAGGAAAATATTTTTAAATATAGAATAACAGGAGATCAATCATGGCAAAAGGCATTCTTCTCGTTGCCGACGGACTCGGCGACAGGCCCCTTAAGGAACTTGACGGCAAGACCCCTCTCGAGGCAGCCGATATACCCAATATAGACAAATTTGCCCGCGAATCGGTTTGCGGACAGCTGGATACCATAGGCACGGGAGTGCGCGCCGGGTCGGATACCGCCCACATTTCCCTTCTGGGCTACGATCCTTACGTATATTACACCGGCAGGGGCCCCTTCGAGGCCGCGGGCATAGGCATGGACGTAAAGCAGGGAGACGTGGCGTTCCGCTGCAATTTTTCCACCGTTGACGATAATATGGTCATCACCGACCGCCGCGCCGGCAGGATCACCGAAGGCACGGACCTTCTGGCGGAGGCTGTGAACGGCATGATGATAGACGATATGCAGATCCTTTTCAAGGAATCCGTGGCCCACAGAGGCGCTCTTATCATACGCGGCGCAAATCTGGGAGCAGACATCACCGATACGGATCCCCATCATGAAAACGCCGCGGTGCTCACTTCCCGGGCCAAAGATCCGGAAGACGCTGCCTCGGCAAGAACAGCCTATGCGGTGAACGAATTCGTAAAACGCTCCTACGCCCTGCTGAAGGACCATCCCGTCAACGTGAAGCGCATAAAGGAAGGGCTGCACCCTGCGAACATCATCCTTCCCAGAGGCGGAGGCGTGGGGCCCAGCATGGCGCCCTTTGCGGAAAAATACGGTATCAAAGGAGCCTGCGTTTCGGAGACAGGCCTTATCAACGGCGTGGCAAAATACGTGGGGATGACCATATATAACACTCCCGAGGCCACCGGCGGCTATGACACCGACTGTATCGCCATGGCAAAGAACATAGTCAAGGCTCTGGAGACCCATGATTTCGTTCTTTGCAACGTGAAGGCCGCCGACGTTGCGGGCCATGACGGCAATCCCAAGGGAAAGATAGAGATGCTGGCAAAGCTGGATGAAATGATAAAGTATCTTATGGAAAACACTCCGCAGGATACCTATATCACCTTTACCGCCGACCATTCCACTCCCTGCAACCTGAAGGATCATTCCGGCGATCCGGTGGCTATCGCTATGTGGGGGCCGGACGTGCGCACGGATCACGTGACGGAATATACCGAACGGGCATGCGCCCTGGGAGGCCTGGGACGCATAAAGGGCAGCGATATCATGAACATCATGACGAACCTTATGAACGTCCAGGAAAAATTCGGAGCGTAGCAAAAAAAAAGATATGCCGGGCAGACGCCGTCTGCCCGGCTTTGTTTTCTTATACCGAAAAACGGGTAAAGCCGAAACGTATGCCCCGCACGGGGCTGACAGTCAGCGCGGGAGTGGATATTATGAGCTGCCGTTTTTCAAAATCTATGGTTTTGATGATCCCCGGGGCAAGGAACCTTCCTTCGCTGTCCTCCAGCCCCGCGTACAGGTCTTCAAAGGCTGCCGGATCCACGGTTTCCGCCCGGTTCACCTTCAGCATGGAACATATCTCTGCCGCCTGCTGCTCCGTGCAGTTCCCTTTTGTAAGCAGATATAGGGTTTTTCCCAGCTGTTCGCCATGGAGGATAGGCGAATCCAATATGCCGGAGACCGCTTTCATATACTGCCATCTGAGCTCTCTGCCGCAGCCGAGCCAGGTATTGGTGAAGGTCGCCCGGGAGAAGGGGATGATCTGCGGCCGGGAGCCGCCGAGGGCGCGCAGCATATCTGTCCGGTAATTTGCTTTTGCGATCTCGGGGCTGTAGGTGGAAGCGTCGGGAACGTTTTTCACGGCGCAGCATATGTCCGCTCTTTTGATGAAGGGGGTGGCAATAAACTCCGCTTCGTGGTTTCGCTGGAGAACGATGATATAGTCCGGGGCAGTCATCTCTATCTCGTTCTGCTTGGCAAGCACGACGCCGGGATAATCCAGCCAGCCGCAGGAATCTATTACCGTAAGCTTTGCTCCCATCATGCGCGCCCGGGAGGCGGCTGCGGTTATGCCGTAAATATAGCCGGCGGTATGTCCGGCGGGAATGATGTCGCCCACAAAACTGCAGAAATCGGGCTTGGTTTTTTCTGTGTCTCCGGGTGAATCCACAAGGATCATGGAAACGGAAGCGGGAGGGCCTGCGATCCCCCGGGCAAGCTCCGCATCTATAAAGGCTGCAGGCATACCCTTTTCGGCAGCGGCGGCAGCCAGCCGGCGGCAGAGGGCGGTTTTTCCTATGCCCCGCGCGCCCTGGACGCTGACTGTGCCTCCCGAAGAAAGGATAAGCTCTGCAGCCTTTTCAAAATCGGTGAGGCTCATAGCAGCTCTGCTTCAAAAAACACCTTTTCCGACCATATATCAAATATGGACGCCTTTCCGTCTTCAATGATGCAGGCTGTGGGGACCGGATCCGCGGAAGGATATCTGGGGATGCCTGTGGACCCGGGGTTGATGAGGGTCACGCCGTCCCGTTTTTCCAAAACAGGCACGTGGGTATGCCCCGACACAAAGATCTCCGCCCTGCAGTCCTTTGCAAGGCTGATCATGGCCGCGGTGTTGAGGCGTGTGCCGTGGTTCACCACTATCTTATAGGGTGAAACTCCGGCCACGGTGGTCTCCCGTTCGGCATAGCCCGGCATAAGCTCCGTATACACCTCGCTGTCGCAGTTGCCGCGTACGGATATAAAGGGGACCTTCAGGCTGTTTATCAGCTCTACGCATTTTATCACGTCGTAATCCTCATAACCGTAAAGCCTTGGGGGGTGATACAGTATGTCGCCGGCATGAACGATAAAATCGGCGTCCGCCATAAGGTCGAACGCTCGTGCGAGGGCCTTGCACTGGCCGTGGCTATCGCTTAATATGCCTATTTTCATAAAACACTCCTTAAAAGAAAAGAGCCGATGAGGAGACTCGAACTCCTGACCTAAGCTTTACGAAAGCCTTGCTCTACCAGCTGAGCTACATCGGCGCACAATTTTATGATACATTAATAATATTTTTTTGTCAAGCGGACTCGCCGGGACAGAGGGCCCGTCGCTTTATATTTTTGCCGGATTATGTTATAATATAACCATAAGGATTTTGCGAAATGAGAATAGGAAAGCATATCAAAAGGGCCGCCAAGGCCCCTGCCGGAGCATGGAGATCCGTAAAGCGTTTTTTTGAACTGCTGGGTGAGAGCTTTATCATCATCTGGCAGGTGTTTACGTATGTGCTCCGGGGCAGGGTGAACCTCAGGGACGCAGTGGGCCAGATGTGCTTTATGGGCGTGGAAAGCCTGGTGATCATCCTTATCACCGTGGCTTTCTCTTCCGCTGTCATCGCTCTTTATCTGGCGCAGATAATAACCGGGTGGGGCTTCGGTTCCTATACCGGTTCCGTGATAGGCCTTGCCATCACCAGGGAGATCGCTCCCGTTCTCTGCGGAGTAGTGCTTTCCGCAAGAGTCGCGAGCTCCATAGGGGCGGAGATCGGCAGCATGGTGGTCACCGAGCAGATAGACGCTCTTAAAACGCTTTCGGTGGATCCCGTGGAATATCTTGTGGTCCCCAAGGTGGTCGCCGCGGTGATAATGCTGCCTCTCGTGGGCGTCCTTGCCGACGCCGTAGGCATCGGCTCGGGATACCTGGTAGCCTGCGCCAACGGCGTCAGCGGCGGCGGTTTCATGGCGGCCTGCCAGTCCTTTACCCATATATCCGACCTTTTGAACGGCCTCATCAAATGTGTGGTTTTCGGTCTTGCTGTATCGGTGATAGGGTCCCAGCAGGGGCTGCGGACCAGGGGCGGCGCCGTGGGAGTAGGGGAAGCCACCACCAATTCCGTAGTCATTTCCATAGTGGTGGTGTATATCACCAATTTCCTTATGACCTACGTGATGTTCGGAGGCAAGGGGCTATGATAGAGCTCAGGAACGTATCTCTTTCCTTCGGCGACAAGCAGGTCCTGAAGGACGTGAGCTTCGGCATAGAGTCCGGAAAGACCCTTGTGGTGATAGGCACTTCCGGCGCCGGCAAAAGCACGGTGCTCAAATGCATATGCGGGCTTGCAAGGCCTCAGGAGGGGCAGATACTTATTGACGGGCTGGACGTGATGAAGGCGGACGAGAAGACCCTCCGCAGGATACGCTCCAAGATAGGCATGGTGTTCCAGTATTCCGCCCTGTTTGATTATCTCACGGTTTTTGAAAACGTGGCCTTCGGCCTCAGGAAGCATACGGCGCTTTCCGAAGGGGAGATCAGAGAGAAGGTGGTGGAGACCCTTTCCATGGTCAACCTTTCCCACACCCTGGATATGCTTCCCAGCGAGCTTTCGGGAGGCATGAGGAAAAGGGTCGCTCTTGCCAGAAGCCTGGTCATGGAGCCTTCTTTTCTGCTGTATGACGAGCCCACCTCGGGCCTTGATCCCATAACCACCGCCGCCACCAACAAGCTTATAAACATGGGGCGCGACCTGGGCAAGACGAGCCTGGTGGTGACTCACGACATACCGACTATCAATTCGGTGGCGGATAAAATAGTTTTTATACATTCCGGCTCTGTGATTTATGAGGGCTTTTACAACGATATGATAAAAAGCGATAATCCCTATGTGGTGCAGTTTATGAACGGACGTACCGAGGGACCCATCGCCACTATAGGATGATTTTATGAGCAAGGAAATAAAAGTCGGGCTTTTGATCGCGGCAAGCCTTATAATGTTTTGTGTTCTGTATGCGTTTCTGGACGAGATCAAGGTGCGCACGAACACATACGAGATCTGTACCTATTTTGACACAGTGGAAAAAATAGACAAGGGAGCCCAGGTGCGTCTTTCCGGCTTCAAGGTGGGGTCTGTGACGGGGATAGAGCTTACGGAAAACCTGAAGGCCAAGATCACCATGAAGATAGACCGCAAAATAAAGATACCCGCCGATTCCGACTGTCTTGCCACCTCGGGGGCCATAATAGGCGAGATATTTATAAAGATCAATCCCGGCACCTCCACGAGGCACCTGGCCGACGGCGACACCATAAAGGCCAGCGCCAAAGTGAACTTTGACGAAGTGACGGACAACGTGAACGATCTGCTGAAGGTCACGGAGGAATCCATGACCAAGGTGAACGAGATACTGTCCCACAAGGGCGCCATCATCAATTCTCTGGAAAACATCAATCAGATCACCAAACGGGTGGACGAGCTCACGGAGCAGGTGAACGAGATCGTAAAGGTCTCACGGGTGGACATCACCGGCACCATCTCGAATATCAACAACGCTTCCATGCATGCGGCGTCCATAGCCGATAGCATAGATAAGTTTGTAGCGTCTGACGCCATCCCCGACGCAGGGACCGCCCTGGCGGAGGCAAAGGATGCCATGAAGATCCTCAAGGATACCGTAGCCAACGTTCAGGTGATAGTCGCAACGGTGGGCGACCAGGCCGGCAGCCTGAAAAACATAATGGACAGAGCCGATTCCATCCTTGCCAAGATCGACTATACCACCATCCAGGCCCAGCAGCTCATAAGCAATCTCAACGAGGCTTCGGAGTCGGTGAAGGACGTGGCTACCGACGAGAACCTGAAAAAGAATATCTCCGAAACTGCCGAAAACATACGGGAGACCACCCAGCAGGCCAAGGAGCTGGTGACCGCTCTGAATCAGAAATTCGGCGGACTGACAAAAGGGGAAAAACTCGAAGCGAAGCCCCAGGCGGACGCTTACTACAATCCCGACAAGGAGACCTTTACCCTGGACGCCTACGTGGATATCATGAAGGGGAAGCAGGGCGGAAGGATCGGTATGTACGATATCGGCGAAGGCAACAAATTCACCCTTATGTATAACCGCAGGCTTTCCGAAGCCTCCATGCTCCGGGGCGGCCTGTTCCGCAGCAGACTGGGCATCGGCTATGATTATACCAGCGGCCCCTTCGGGCTCTCCGCAGATCTTTACCGTCCCAACGACCCGTACCTGTTTCTGAGAGGAAAATACAGGCTCAACAATAATCTTTCTCTTATGGTGGGCGCAGAGGATCTGCTGCATAAAGAAAACAGAAAGCCGGTTTTCGGCGTTTCTCTTGCTTACTGAGAACGTCCCGCAGCCGGAAGATAAATACGGAGGTTTGTTTTTATGAAAGTACTGTTATTAAAAGACGTTAAAAATCTGGGCAAAGCTCAGGAAGTGGTGAACGTGGCCGAAGGCCACGCAAGAAACCTGCTCATACCTCAGAAGCTGGCGGTGCCCGCTACGCCCGCTATACTGGCCGATATGAAAAAAAGGCAGGAGCAGCAGGCTGCAAAAGAGGCCAAAGCCAAAGAAGAGGCTCTGGCTCTTAAGGAACGCCTGGGTTCAAAAAGGATAGTGGTCAAAGCAAAAGCCGGCAGCGAGGGCAGGCTTTTCGGTTCCGTTACCAACGCGGAGGTGGCGGAGGCTCTGGAAAAAGCCTATGACGTTTCCGTTGACAAAAAGAAGGTGCATCTCGAGGAGCCGGTGAAGCATACCGGAGCCTTCACCGCTCAGGTAAGGCTGTATCCCGGAGTCGCCGCCGAAATAACCTTCGAAGTGGAAGGGGAAGAATAAATGGCGGCAAGAGACCCTCGGGTCCTTCCTCAGAACATAGAGGCGGAGCAGGCCATCCTGGGTTCCATGCTGGTCTCCACGGCTGCCTGCGAGACTGCGGTGGAGATCCTTGAGGATTCCGATTTTTACCGAAAGGAACACCGCATCATATTCGACGTCCTGAAATCCATGATAGTGAGAGACGTTCCTATAGACACTATCACGGTCCAGGAGGAGCTGAGGAAAAGGGGCGAGCTGGAGCAGGTGGGAGCGCTGGATTATCTGCTGACCCTGGTGGATTCTGTGGCGCTGGGAGACAACGTGGAGTATTACGCCGATATAGTGGCAGACAAATCCACTCTCCGGAAGCTCATTACCGCGGGAACGGAGATAGTGGCCATGGCCTATGACCAGGAGGAAGAGGTCAGGGACATCCCGGAGACTCCCGAGATTCTGA
>JAGDAG010000090.1 GCA_017959625.1 Abditibacteriota bacterium
GGCTATAAGATAGCATAAGGCAACAAAAAACGGTTCCCAAAAAGGGGAACCGTTTTTTATTATCGCGCTCTGCCGTTATTTATTGCTCTGCATCACCTTGCGGTACATGATGGACTGCATGCCGTGGTTCTTCACGATGCCGGTGGCCTCGTTCTGGTCCCAGGTCTTGGAGTCAAAGGAAGCCAGATCTTCGTTGTAGAGGGCGAAGGGGCTTCTGCGGCCGATGACCTGCAGGCTGCCCTTGAAGAGGCGCACCCGCACGTCGCCGGTGACTCTCTGCTGGGTGTTGTCGATAAAGCTCTCCAGGTCTTCCTTGAAGGGATCCCACCACAGGCCGTCATAGGCCAGGCGCGCCCACTTCATATCCACCACGTTCTTGAATTCCCGCTCTTCCTTGGTGAGCACCAGCTCTTCCAGAGCCTTGTGGGCGGGGATGAGCAGCCTGGCGGCGGGGCACTCGTAGTTTTCTCTCACCTTGAGGCCCAGTATGCGGTCTTCCATCATATCGATGCGGCCCACGCCGTTGTCGCCGGCTATCTCGTGAGCCTTCTTCACCAGGGCTACGGGGTCCAGCTTAACTCCGTCTATGGCCACGGGCTCGCCCTTCTCAAAGGTTATCACCACCTCGGTGGGGTCGCTCTTGGCGTCGGCGATGGACTTGGTCCACTTGAATATCTCTTCGGGAGGAGCGTAATAGGGATCCTCCAGCTTGCCGCCCTCTATGGAGCGCCCCCACAGGTTCTCGTCGATAGACCATATCTTCTCGGCGGACACTGTGATGGGGATATTGCGCTCTTTGGCGTATTCGATCTCGGCGGAGCGGGTCCAGGTATGCTCGCGCATGGGAGCGATGATCTTCATATCCGGCTTGAGGGCCCTCAGGCCGAATTCGATGCGGAACTGGTCGTTGCCCTTGCCGGTGCAGCCGTGGCAGAAGGCCTCGCCGCCTTCTATCTCGGCGACCTCCGCGGCCTTCTGGCTCACCAGAGGGCGGGCGATGGAGGTGGAAAGGGGATACCCCTGATAGTCGCCGTTGGCCTTTATGGCTTTGAAAATGTAGTCTTTGGCAAACTCGTCCACGCAGTCCTTGGTATAGTGCTTGCAGCCCATGGCTATGGCTTTGTCTTCCGCCTGCTTTATCTCTTCCGCAGGCAGGCCCACGTTGACGGTCACTGTGACGATCTCGTCAAAGCCGTAGTCCTCTCTCATCATGGGAATGCACACCGAGGTGTCCAGACCCCCCGAATAAACAATGATGACCTTTTTAGACATTTTATTCTCCTTGCCTGCCCGAAGGCAGCTCTTATTTTCTTCCCAAAAGCCCCATCACCGCTTTCTGGGCGTGGAGCCTGTTTTCCGCTTCCTCGAAGATGCGGCTCTGAGGCGAATCCATAACGCTGTCCGTCACCTCAAAGCCCCTGTGGGCGGGGAGACAGTGCATGAATATACACCTGCTGCCCGCTTTTGCCATAAGAGCGTCGTCCACCCTGTAGCCGGCGAAGGCCTCCTGGCGCTGCTTGGCCTCTTCCTCCTGCCCCATGCTGGTCCAGGTGTCGGTATATACCACGTCGGCGCCGGCGGCGGCAGCCGCGGGGCTCTCGGTGAGCTCAAAGTAAGTCCCGTTCTCATCGGCCAGGCGTGACGCCAGGGCCAGGTAATCTTCTGCGGGATAATAGCCTTTGGGGCAGGCGCACACGAAGCCTATGCCCAGCTTGGCGCATATCACCATAAGGGACTGGCACACGTTGTTGCCGTCGCCTATATAGGCAAATCGCAGGCCCTTCACCTCGCCCCGCTCTTCCTTCAGGGTGAGGATATCCGCCAGAGCCTGGCAGGGATGCTCGGTGTCGCACAGGCCGTTTATCACGGGCTTTTTGGCGTATTTTGCCAGATCCGCCACGGTGGAATGCTTAAACACCCGGGCCATGGCGATATCCACCATTCTGGTGAGCACGTTGGAAATGTCGTAAACGCTTTCCCGCACCCCTATCTGGATCTCTCCCGAGGTGATGTAGAGCCCCTGGCCCCCCAGCTGATAGATGCCGGTCTCAAAGGAGACCCTGGTCCTCAGGGAAGGCTTTTCGAAGATCTCCGCCAGGGTACAGCCCGGCAGCACCTCCAGCTGCTCGGCGCGGGAGATGGCTCCGGTTTTCATTTTTTCGGCAAAATCCAGAACGGCAAGTATCTCCTCTTTGGAGAGGTCGTTCATTTTCAGAAGATGCCGGCCCGCCAGAGCGGCGGCATCCGGATTGGACAGTATATATTCCTTGAATTTCATAACGGTTTCCACAGGCGCCACACGGCGCGGTGATCATTGACTTTTTGTATTTCCCCTATTATAATAATATTGTATTCCGGGGTCGTCTAATCGGCAGGACAACTGGTTTTGGTCCAGTCAGTTGGGGTTCGAGTCCCTGCCCCGGAATTTTTTTGCGAATAAAAAAGGGCAGGCCCCCGGGCTGCCCTCTATTTTTCCATTTCCGCCATAAACGCCTTTATAAGGCTTTGTTTGTCTGTGTCCGGAACTATGGGCACCCTGCATATCTCGCCGGGCACAGGCCTTGACGTGTATTCGGTCTTGATGACAGCCGAAAAGCTGAGACCGATAAGAACAGCATATTTTTCGGGAAGAAAACGATTATCCTTGTCTATGCTGTGCCAGTTGTTGTCCACAACGTAGGTCAGCATCGTTTCACAAAACCTTTTGGCGCTTTGATTCATAACCCTTTCTCCTTATCCGTAATACCTTACTATTATACACCTAAAAGCCCTTTTTGTCAAGGGGACGCCGGGGGTCAAAGCTCAGCTATCGCTTTGCCGAGGGCCTCTTTTCCTATAGGATACACCGCCGCGTCCTCTCCGCCTTCCGCGGGGCGCACGAACACGTAAAAGGCTCCCTGCACCTCTTTCTCCTGCCCCGCCATGCGCAGCCACTCGTTGACGAAACGGGCGTATATGGCCGCCTGCATGCGGTATTTCCCCTCCTCCATAAGGTCCTGCAGCTCCTCCGGGCCGTAGCCGCCGCTTTTGCTCAGGTTGGTTTTCCAGTCCAGTATATAATACTCGCCCCCGCGCATGAACAGCATGTCCGCCGTTCCTTCAAGATATTTCCCGCCGCCCTTTTCCGGGTCGATAACGTCTAAGTAAAAGAAGGGAAGCTCGGTGAGGATCGTTTCCGAAGAAAGACTGCCTATCTCCGTGCCAAGCCCCGGCAGAGGCGTATGCAGAGTATTCCGCAGGATGGCGAGAACGTGTTCTCTGACGTCCACGCCCTTCTTTTCCAGCCGTTTTTCATAGCGTTCGAAGATCCTCCGCAGCCCGCTGTCCTCCGGGACGAGCCCGGGGTCGTTGAGTTTTTGCGGATCGGCATGGTATATCCTTTCAAGCAGCGGCTCTTCTTCCGCCGCCCCGGCGGCCTTCGGGGCTTTTGCCTTTTTCGCCAGGTCCCTGAAAAGAAAGTCAAAGGCCTCGTGCACCATATAACCCGTATAAATGCCTCCCGGCAGCCTGCCCTCCGGGGCGCGGCCTTCTTCGGAGTCATGGTCTTCGTCGTCGCCGCCATGAAAGCCGGCGCCGGCCCCCGTCGTATGGATATCTTCACCGGAGGCGCCGGGATCGTCTTCCGGAGCGCCGTCCGGTTCCCCTTCCGCGGCTTCTTTTTGCTTTCCGAAGCGGTTCCGCCTCACAGTAAAGGATTCTATATGGGTGAGCCTTCCGTGGGTATCCGGAAGCTCCAGGGCCTTTATATCTTCTTTGTCGTCGCTTTCGTCGCCGCCTTGCCGGTCAGTCTCCTCCTGTCCCCCGGAAGGTCCGCCGTCCGCCGGCTGCTCTTCGCTCTTTGTTTCCGCCGGTTCACCGGAAGGTCCGTCCGCCGGCTGCTCTTCGCCCTTTGAATTTTTAAAGCGCCGTATCTCTTCAACGTAATTCCAGGAGACCACGGAATCCGAAAGAGGAAACTCTCTGCTTCCTACTCCCGGCTTGTATGCGGTGACGGAATCGTCGCCGTAATCCGTGTCTTCGGCGTAAGCGAAGCCGCTTGTTTCTTCTTTCCCGGGCTGCCTGATCACCGCGCCTTCGAACATCCCTTTGCAGCTGTCGGGTATATACAGCATGCGCTCCGCCCGGGTCATGGCCACGTATAAGATCCTGTGTTCTTCCGCCAGCTCCAGGTTTTTGTGTTCTTCATCTTTTTCGCCGGGTTTGATATGATACTCGGAAGAGTCTTCCCCGGGGATCCTGTAATACTTGCCGTTGTCATTCTTATCACTGTCCGGCAAAACGAACACTATTTTGTTCTGCAGCCCCTTGGCGGAGTGGACGGTCATCAGCCTCACCGCCTTTTCGTCGGTATCCAGAGGCATCAGGTCTTCGTCCTGCTCGCCCTTTTCGGCAGCCTCCGAACGCTTTTGCAGCTCCTTCAGCGCCAGATACGGGGAGGGGAAGTCCATACAGAGGGCCCGTATGCGGGCAACGGCCTGCCGGTAGTTGGCGCTACGGCGGCTGTCGCCGTTTCGGAGGGACTTCGCGTGGATATCCAGATCGGCAATCATTTTTTCCGCCACCGCCCCCAGATCTTTCCCGTTCTTCAGCATTCGCGACCATTCGTTTACAAGCCTGTTCAGCATCTCCGGGGTGACAGGCATTTTTTCCATGCTCTCCGCCGCCTCTCCCTCAAGGACAGCCCGGGCCTCAGGCAGGCTGCAGCCGAAAAGGTCGCTCACCAGCATCGCTCCCAGGTTCCTGCCGTCGGGGTCCGATACCGCCGTAAGGGCGTGGAACAGGCTGCGGGCCTCCTTTGAGGAATAGAGCCCGTCCTTTTTATAAAAGGTGAAGGGGATCCCGTTTTCCCTGAGGAGCCCCGTCAGCCGGTCCAGCTGCTTTTTCTTCCGCGCCAGCACCATAACGTCGCCGTGGGTCCAGCCTTCATAGGGAGCCGCCTTTTCGAAGCGCTTTATCTCGTTCAAAATGAACCGCGGATACATATCCCCGGCAAAATCCCGTTTTTTTGCCTTGGCGTTTTTCTCCTGCTTTTCCGCCGGAGCCCCGCTTGTCTGTCCTGCGCTCTTGTCCGCGGATATCACCTGATCTGTGACCACGTTCAGGGCGAAATATCCCTCTTTCAGCCGCCGCTTTTCCCGCTCTTCTTCATCTCTTTGTTCCACAAAGCCGGAGGGGGCAAACTTTATGCCTTCCCCGAAAAACGGCTTTTGGTTTCCGGATCCGGTTTCGTTTTCTGCTCCGCCTTCCGCCGGTTTTGTCTGTTTATCAAAAAACCAGTTGAGGGCGTCGCACAGTTCGGGGCTGAAGCGGCGGCTCACCGGCAGAAGTTTTTTCTCCGCAGCCCTCACCGCTCCCGTATAGGTCTTTACGTTGGCCCCCTGAAAGCTGTAGATCGACTGCTTGGGGTCCCCCACCAGTATCAGCTCTTTGTTTTCAAATATGGTTTTTATGATGCTCCACTGTATGGGGTTGGTGTCCTGGAATTCGTCGATGATACCTGCCTTAAACTTATCCCGGAGCTCCTGCAGCAGAGGAGCGTTTCCGGCGCCGTCTTTCACCAGGGCCTCCCGGGTCTTCTGCAGCATGTCGCCGAAGGAAAGCACGTTGTCTTTTTCCCGCGCTCTCCGCGCCTCTTCGTAAGCGGTCCGGGCGGCCTCTTTGACAAGCTTCTGCTTGATTTTTGCGGATATATCTGCTGTGTTCTTTCTGCAGGTTTTAAAAGGTTTCATGACTTCGCAGTAATGTGAAAGCTCACGGGATGCTTCTCCGGCCCTTTCTATCAACCCGGGAGACTCTGTTTTATCGGCGATATAGGCGTTGATCTCTTTGCAGATCTCCGAAAAACTTGTTCCGAAAACTTCATCGAATTTCTCAACGGCGGGCAGTTGTGTTGCGTCCGTTATTTTATTATCTTTCAAATTA
>JAGDAG010000091.1 GCA_017959625.1 Abditibacteriota bacterium
CACGCTCCCCCCTTCCGAAAGGCCGCAACGGCTGCCGGCACGGCAAAGGCGTTGGGCTCCGCAACTTCGTCTTCCCAAAGGGCCCGCCGGACCTTGTGGCGGAGCCGCGGGTCGGGAACGGCCGCCGCCGCAGTGTGGAGCCCGGCCAGATTGAAGGCCTTTGTAGGCGACATACACACCACGCAGTTGTTTCTGCACGCCTCCGACACGGAGGCAAAGGGCGTGTAGCCGCAGCCCGGGTCCGTGATATCGCAGTGTATCTCATCGCTGATCACAGTCACTCCGTTGTCCCGGGCCAGCCCGCCTATCCTTGCCAGGGTATCCCTGTCCCATATCCTGCCGATGGGGTTGTGGGGGTTGCATAAAAGCATCAGGGTGGTCCGGGGGTCTGCCAGGGCCTTTTCCAGCCGGTCAAGATCAACGGAATACCTGCCGTCCCTGTAATCCAGGGCAAATTCCTGCAGACGCCTGCCGTTGTTTCTCACCAGGTTGAAAAACGCGTTGTAAACCGGAGTCATGATAAGCACGTTTTCCTCCGGGGCGGTGAGCTTCCGGATGCAGCTGGCTATGATGGGGATGACCCCTGTGGAGAAGAGCAGCTCGTCTCTCCCGTATTCCACCCCGTGGCGGCTCTTCCACCAGCCCGTATAGGCCTCGTACCACTCGTCGGGTATAAGGGTATAGCCAAAGACGCCGTGCTCCGCCCGCTTCAGGATGGCTTCGGCTATCTCCGGAGCGGCGCGGAAGTCCATATCCGCCACCCACATGGGCAGCTCGCCCTCCTTCACGTTCCACTTGTATGAATCGGTGCCCCGCCTGTCAGTTACGGTATCAAAATCGTATCTCATATCGCTTGCTTTATGATTATCTGCGTCTTATCCGTATCCACCCTGTCTTTTTCCATAATGAGCTCGTCTATGCCCTCTGCTCTGATGACGCCGCAGCGGGGATTCTTGACGCTCGTTATTCTCCCCTCGATATCGGCGTCCACCGAAGAGTATTCAAAAGCCAGAGTGGTGTTGACAAGCCTGCAGCCCTTAAGGGTCAGGTTTTCGCAAAAACAAAGCCCCTGCAGGCTCTCCACGGTACAGTTGATCAGGGTAAGGTTTTTGGAGTTCCAGCCCAGATATTCGCCGGAGATAAAGCAGTTCTCGGCGGTGATGTTCTCACTGTTCCAGAAGGCGTCCTTGCTTATGAGCCTTGAATCCCGCAGAGTGACGTTCCTGGCTCCGTCAAAGCTGTAATTGCCCTCCAGCTCCAGTCCCTCCGCCTCCACGTTCTCGCAGTTCATGGCCAGATAATCGCCCCTGGCGGACACCTTATCCAGCCTGACGTTTCTGCACTGCCAAAGGGTCTCGGCGGCGTTGGGGAAGCTGACGCCGGTTATTCTCACCCCGTCGCAGCGGCGGAAACCCTTGGGGGCTGTATATTCGGTGTCGGAAACCGTCACGTTATTGGTGTACCAGATACCGGCTCTGGCCATTTCTTCAAAAACGCAGCGGGCCACGGTGATATCCTCACTGTACCAAAGAGGGTATTTCCACCTGAACCGGGAGCCCTCCACGTCTGTATTCCGGCTATGTTTCAGGGGAGATTCGCCGTCTTCGAAAACGCTGTCTGTTATCCGGCAGTCCCGGGCCATGAACAGCGCCCGCTCGCCGGTGAATGTCCCTGTCAATCGTTGTTTCATTTTTATTCCTCCGGGCATTATCCCAAACGGTCTGTCCGCTAAAAGCCGCAAGCGCTTTGGTTTCCCCGTATCCGGGGGCAGGCGGCGTTATGATCTTCCGGACCGTGAGGCTGCAACTTTATTGTAGCACTATCGGCAAAAAAGATAAAGGGCAAAACCGGTCCCTGCGCCGCCGGCCCCGCCCCCGATACAAACTCCCCCGCGCCAGTCGCGCGGGGGCGTCATACCTTTCGGACGGTCAATCCTTTTTGGCGGGAACGGCGGGGGCAAAGAGGCCCTTGTTCTCCATGAAGTCCCGGGAGAACTCCTCCACCAGCTTAATGGTGTCTTCCGGATGGACACCCAGGCCATGGTCTTCCTCGGGGAGTATCACCAGCTTGTTCCTGACGCCCAGGGCGTCGAGCCTTTTGTGAAAATCGGTCCCCTGGACGGCGGGCACTATATCATCCCTGCCGCCGTGGATGCTGAGTATGGGGCACATGCCTCTCCGGACGTAGGTAATGGGCGACATTTTTTCCAGCTCTCTGATGGGATCGCCCTCCGGGTCTTCCGCAAGGCCTTTGAAAAGGTCGGTGAACTGCGAGTCCGGCGTATAATACTTCACCAGCTCCTCGGGGCCGCACCAATTGACGACTCCCTGTATCTGGCTGCTCACGTCCTTCAGGCCGGCGCCTTCCCACACCCCGGGGCGGAGGACCGCCAGCATACAGGCCAGATGCCCGCCGGCGCTGTGTCCCATGGCGATTATCCTGTTGGGGTCGATGCCGTAATGCTTTGCATTGGCCCTTACGTGGCGGACGGCTGTCCTGCAGTCGGCTATCTGCTGATGCATCTTAGCCTCGGGCAGCAGGCGGTAGTCTATGTTGAACACCTTAAAGCCCTGCCTTGCCATAAACGAGGCCTGCCCCATGAAATCGTTGGCGCTGCCCCCCATCCAGGCTCCTCCGTGGATGGCTATGCAGGCGGGCTTGAAATCCTTGCCGTCCTTCTGCTCCACCACTATCATAGTGAGCGCTTTTCCCGTGTCGGAAACGCCGTAAACCGTATCGCGGGCGATCTCCATATCCGCCTGGGCCCAGGCGTAAAGTGCAAGGCGCATAAGCGCGAATACCAGAATGATTATTTTCATCTTACTCTCCTTATTCAAGACCCCTTGGGGCCAAAAAAGCCTTTTTCTTCTATAAAGTCGCGGCAGAACTCCGCCGCCGCTTCATGCATCGCCCGGGAGAAGGTGTGCCCCTTGTTCTA
>JAGDAG010000092.1 GCA_017959625.1 Abditibacteriota bacterium
GTGATCCCCTCTATACGGCGCTGGCGGACAAATACGCGGCGCGGGAATACGTGGCAAAGAGGATCGGCCCGGAATACCTGATACCCCTTCTGGGCAAATGGGACAGGCCCGGGGATATAGACTTTGACAGCCTTCCGGACAGGTTCGTCCTGAAGTGCAGCCACGACTCCAACTCGGTGGTCATCTGCCGGGACAAGGCCTCCTTTGACGCCGGCAAGGCCTGCCGGCGCCTGGAGAAGAGGCTGAAGCGCAACCCCTTTTACTTTGACAGGGAATGGGTTTACAAAAATATAAAACCCTGCGTCATTTGCGAGGAATACATGGAGGACTCCGCCGCGGGAGAGCTGAAGGATTACAAGTTTTTCTGCTTCGGAGGCGTCCCCCGTATGATGCTGGTGGCTTCCGGAAGGCAGGACAGGGACCGGGGCCCCGCCTATGATTATTTTGATATGGATTATCGGCGCCTGGATATGCGCAGGGGACATCCCAATTCCCCCCAGCCTCCCGAAAAGCCCGCCGCCTTTGAGGAGATGAAGAGGCTGGCTGTGGCCCTGTCCCGGGGGCTGCCCCACGCCAGGGTGGATTTCTACCAGGCTGACGGACGGGTGTATTTCGGGGAGATAACCTTTTATCCCGCCGGGGGCTCGGAGCCCTTTGACCCGCCGGAATGGGACGCCAGGATCGGCGGCTGGCTGGATCTGGGGCCTGTAAAGCGGAAAAACGGCCGCAGCCGGACAGATGACGGAGGGCGAAGCGGCGTTTGACCGCTGCGTGCCGGTTTTTATTTGCCGTTTGTGAAACTTTTTTCATTGGCCGTGTGTCTAAAAAAATACTTATAGTGTATAAGTCTATCAAAAACCGCAGGAGTTATGAGGGATATTTACAGCAGGGACATGCGCTCCCTGAAAACCAAAAAGCTGTTTCTGTTTGATATGGACGGCACCCTTTATCTCGGCGGCTCGCTTTTTCCCGGCGCTGCAGAGTTGCTGGCGCTTATAAGGGAGGCCGGCAAGCGTTACGTTTTCGTTACGAACAATTCCTCTAAAAGCGCGGAGGACTACTGCGCCAATCTTGCGCAGATGGGGATTCCCGCCGCGGAAGAGGATCTCTTTTCCTCGGTGGAAGCCGCGGCTTTTCTGCTGAAGCAAAGGCATCCCGGCGAAAAAATATACGTCCAGGGCACGCGGTCCCTGCTGAGGCGCCTGCGGGCTTTGGGGATACGGGCGGAGGACAGGCTCTCGGAAGACGCCGGCGCGGTGCTGGTGGGGTTCGATACGGAGCTTACCTTTGAAAAGCTGGTCCGTACCGTGAAAATGCTCAAAAGGCCGGTGCCTTATTATGCCACCAATCCCGATCTGGTGTGTCCGGTGGAATTCGGCAGCGTGCCCGACTGCGGCAGCATGTGCATAAGCCTGGAGAACGCTTCGGGCAGAAGGCCCGAATATATAGGCAAGCCCGCGCCTCTCATCCTGCAGCTGGCCATGAAACGTTTCGGCTGCGGTCCGGAAGAGACGGTAGTGGTGGGGGACAGGCTTTATACCGATATAGCGTCGGGAGCGAACGCGGGGGTGGATACCGTGTGCGTGCTTTCCGGAGAGGCCTCTCTGAAGGATATAGAAGCGTCGGAGGTAAAACCGTCTTACGTCGTTGAGTCCGTTGCGTGTCTGCAACCGTTGGTCATGGAAGAACTTTGAATATCTGAGCGATATGTATGGAAGATAAAGAAATTATACAAAAAAACAGTGAAACAAGATCTACGCATAATAACGTGACGCGTCTTTTTGTTTATGATTTTATCGCGTATCTGTTTTTTGCGGTGGTTTTTTTATACTGGCATGATAAGTGCAGCATACCCGAGGCCCTGCTTCTGCTTTTGGCGGGAGGGGTGTTCGTGTTCGGCTGCCGCATACCCTTCAAGGTTTACAGACAGGTGTGGCGTTACGGCAGCACCCTTTCTTACGCCCGCCTCATCGTGTCCGACGTGGTCGCCCTGGGCCTCCTGCTGGTCACGGACGCCATTTCCGGCTACATCATCAGGGATTTCAACCAGAAGCCGGCCACCTATGCGGGCATAATCGCCATTATTTCCCTCAATCTCATATTCAGTATGGTCATGCGCCTTGCGTATCA
Source organism: Abditibacteriota bacterium (assembly GCA_017959625.1). Taxonomy (GTDB): domain Bacteria; phylum Armatimonadota; class UBA5829; order UBA5829; family UBA5829; genus RGIG7931. The sequence goes on from JAGDAG010000092.1 coordinate 2,131, forward strand.
GTATGCCTATCATTCCAGCGCCAACGACAGCCCCAAAGCCGCCAGATTCAGGACCCTGCTGCGTATCATCGGCAGGCTGAACATATCCTCTGCCTACGGGGAAGGCAGTCCGGGCAACCGGCACAGCATACGTATCGCCGTGGTGGGCGCCGGACGTACCGGAGCAAGCCTGGCCAACGAACTCATCAACAACCCCTACGCCAATTATAAGCCCTGTATCTTTATCGACAGAGATCCGGAAAAGGTAGGCAGACAGCTTTACGGCATTTCCATCATGGGGGAAAGCAGAGAGACCCTGGAGGCTCTCAGCGAGATGGATATCCAGGAAGTGGTGTTTGCTTTGCCTGCCATGGACGCCGACGAGAAGCGCCGATTGTATGAGTATTACAAAAAAACCGGCTGTAAAGTAAAGATATACGATTACCCCAATATGCGCCAGGCGGGAGAGACCAAAAGAACTCTTCGCGAGTTTGACATAGAGGAATTGCTGTTCCGCAAGCCCATAGAGCTTTCGGAAGAAAAGACCATAGCCTATTACCGCGACAAGGTGATCCTTGTCACGGGCGGCGGCGGTTCCATAGGAAGCGAGCTTTGCCGGCAGATAGCGGGTATGAAGCCCCGGAAGCTGATAATCCTCGACGTGTATGAGAACGGCGCCTACGATATACAGCAGGAGCTGCGTATCGCCTACGGTGACGAACTGGATCTGCAGCTGGAGATCCTTTCCGTGTGCGACAGGGAAGGGCTGGAAACGGTTTTCAGCCGGTACCGGCCGGACGTGGTGCTCAATGCCGCCGCCCACAAGCACGTGCCTCTTATGGAGCACAACTGCTGCGAGGCAGTGAAAAACAACGTGTTCGGCACTCTGAACACGGTGGATATGGCTGTGAAATACGGCGCCGGCCGTTTTATCATGATCTCCACCGACAAGGCTGTGAACCCCACCAACGTCATGGGCGCGACGAAACGCATGTGCGAGATGATAGTGCAGAGCCGCTCCACGCAGAACACCGGAACGGTGTTTTCCTGCACCCGTTTCGGCAACGTGCTGGGCAGCGCCGGTTCGGTGATACCCCTTTTCAAGAGACAGATAGCCAAGGGCGGCCCCGTGACTATTACGGACAAGCGCATCATAAGGTATTTTATGACTATCCCAGAGGCGAGCCAGCTGGTGCTCCAGTCCGGAGCCATGGCAAAGAGCGGAGAATTGTTCGTGCTGGATATGGGCAAGCCTGTAAGGATACTGGATATGGCCGAGAATATGATACGCCTTTCCGGAAAAGAACCTTACAGAGATATAGATATAGTGGAAACGGGGCTGCGTCCCGGAGAAAAGCTGTATGAAGAACTGCTTATAAAGAGCGAGGATCTGGACAAAACCGACAATTCCATGATATTCGTCGAAAGAGACACGCCTCTTTCCGCTCCGGAGATAGAGGAGCGTCTGGATATCCTTCGGGAAGCGGTAAGCACGAACGATGACAAGCTGGCAAAGGAAGCCATGCGGCGGGTGGTGCCTACCTTCAGAAAACCCGAAGTGGTGAACGCCGAGGCTGCCAAGTCGGAGGAGATGAACGCGGCCCTGTAGTGTGCGGATCTGCTGTTTTTTATGAGAAAAACACGATTTTGCCGGAAGTCACCGTCAAAACAGTGTTTTTATTTGCTTTTTTGTGATATAATATTATTGGGCGAGGAAACATCGTCCTCCTTATTTTTATATTCGCCGGCAGCCTTACGGGCTGCCGGTATTTTTTTGTCCGGGAAAGAGGACGGCCGCGCCGCCGGTCCCCGCCCCGGGGACAAAGCCCGCAAAAACGGCTTTTTTTATGATTTGTTGTTGTTTTTTCCGAAAGTGTGCTATAATATGAGTAAGTGAGGGGCAAAAAGCCCCGGAAGTTTTTGCGCAGATCAAGGAATTGATATGGTCAGAAGATTTTTGTTTTCGGCGCTGCTGTTTGCTTTGTGCCTTCCCGTATGGTGCGATACGGACGTAACCATACAGCTGGGCGTGGAGACGCAGCCGGAGCGGACCAAAACCGAGGCCTCCCGTTCCCACTCCGGGGACGGAAAGGTCAAGATCGGAGACTACGGCGTCATCATCACCGATTTTGCCACTATCCGGAAAACGCCTTCCATGAAGGCTGTTTCCAGGGGGTTCGTCCCAGTGAACACCTACGTGGTGATCCAGTTCCGCAGGGACGGCTTTGCCGGCATCCTTATGGAGGACGGCACTACCGGCTGGATCCGGGACGGAGAGGTGAAGGCGGTGGATATGGACGTGTTTGCCAGAAGGACGCATATCCCTTCAAAGCTCATGGGCTATGATTCCTCCAAAATGCCGTTTTCCGATATAATCACCCACGCTATGGCTTTTGCAACAACTCCCTACGTGTTCGGGGGCACCTCCATCTCAGGGGGAATGGACTGCTCGGCCTTCGTCCGGGAGATATTCAGGCGAAAGGGCATCAACCTTCCCCGGACCGCCAGAGAGCAGGCTACGGTGGGCACAGACGTGCCCAAGGACATAGAGTATATGCAGCCCGGCGACAGGCTGTATTTCAGATACAAAAATTCGTATATAGACCATACCGGCATATATATAGGCAACGGCTATTACATCCACTGCAACGCTTCAAAA
>JAGDAG010000093.1 GCA_017959625.1 Abditibacteriota bacterium
CAAGACCATGTCGGAGATGGGGATGCACGTCAGCGCCTGGGAGCACTGCTTTACCCACCCCACCTCGCCTGTCTTCGAAGAGATAAGCCGGTATTCCGGCGATTTCAAGGTGTGGGAGGGGGCGGTACCGGACTTCACCCTACCCGAAGCCCGGGAGATATTCCAAAGGCAGCAGACGGAGAGCCTTTTTTCCATGGAGGGCTTCGACTGCGTGAAGCTGGACGAGTGCGACCATCAGCCCGAAGGCAGGCCCTACTGGTCTTTTCCCGAAAGCAGCCTGTTTCCCGGAGGCATGGACGGCGAGCAGATGCATTCCCTCATAGGGCCCCTGTATCAGCAGACCATGACGGAACCTCTCGAGAAGCAAAACCGGCGGACCTGGGGGCTGGTGCGGGAGACCCACGCCCTGGCGGCGCCGCTGCCCTACTCGGTGTATTCGGACAGCTACACTCAGGACTGCTATCTGAGAGGCATGGCCAACACGGGTTTCTGCGGCCAGATGTGGGTGCCGGAGCTGAGAGAGGCCTCCAGCCCGGAAGACCTGTACAGGCGCATCCAGATATGCCTTTTGGGCTCCATCATGGTGGTCAACTGCTGGTATCTGAAGCTGCCCCCCTGGGACCAGATAGCCACCGAACCCAACCGCAGATACGAACTGATGCCGGAACACGAACAGGTGACAAAAGTGGTAAAGGGGCTGTTCGAGCTCCGCATGAGCCTTGTGCCCTATCTCTACACCGCCTTTGCCGAATACGCCCGGAAGGGCATCCCTCCCGTGAGGGCTCTGGTGATGGATTGGCCCGGCGACCCCAATACCTACGGCCTCGATACCCAGTTCATGGCGGGAGACAGGCTTATGGTGTGCCCCTGCCTCACGGGCAAGAGCGCTCGGGAAGTGTATTTCCCGGCAGGGACCTGGGCGGACTTTTACACCGGCGAACGGTTTGAAGGCGGCGCGGCCCGGGAGATAACTACTCCCATAGAACGCCTGGCGATATACGTAAAGGACGACTGCGTGCTGCCGGTGGCAAAGCCCCTTTCCCACGTGGCAAAGGACAGCGTATTTGAGATAACCGTCCGCCGCTACGGAAACGGCGCGCTGCCCTTCACCCTTTACGAGGACGACGGCGAAACGTTCAACTACAGAAAGGGAGAGCAGAACACTCTGCTTCTTTCCGGCGGAAAGGCCCTGCGGAAGGGAGGCTATACCGGCGCTCCAAGGTATATCGTCGGGGAATGGATCGACGTCTGACGCCGCGGGCGGCAGGCCCGGCCTCCACTGCCGTAACTTCGGCGGAAAAAGCTTAGCCCCACACGGTCATCTCGGCGGTTTTTCCGAAGGGAAAAACAGGTAAGAGATCTCCCTGTCATAGAAGTTGCCCCACGCCGACTGCCTGCAAAGCTCACGGCGTCATCTCGGCGGAAAATGTATGCCGAAGAAACGCGAATGCGTTTCAGGCATTTTCCGGTAAGAGACCTTCGGGGGCACCGTCCGCCTTTTTTCATTATAAGCAGACAAAGTCTGCGCAAAAGGCGGATGGGGGGGCCGTACAAAAGGGCGCGGAGGCATGGCTTACGTTTGCTTTTCCTGCCGTGCGCCTGACGGCGACGCATGAAGAAAGTCTCGA
>JAGDAG010000006.1 GCA_017959625.1 Abditibacteriota bacterium
ACACGGTGACGGGGGAAAACAACGAAACGCTCATAAAGGCCGCCGCCAGATTCACCCTGGCGGACGTCCGCCGCGGGAGAACGGTCCGTATAAGCCGGGAGCTTCTGGAGTCGTACGGTCCGGAAGACCTTCCGGGTATAGACGGGGAGCTTTTGCGGCTGCGGGAGCCGGAGTCCTTTGACGAAGAACGCTCCATAGCCTTGCTCAGGAGCGACTTTGACTTCAACGGGCACGTCCACAACACCAGATATATAGCCTTCGCCATGGAAGCCCTGCCGGAGGAGAAATACGAAAAGATGGACTACACGGATCTGAGGATCGCCTTCCGCTCCGGCGCCGCCGGCAGCCGGATAACTGTGAAACGGGCCGCCGCGGAGCAGGGCGTGTTTTTCTGCCTTTACTCCGAAGGCCGCCTGTGCGCCATGGCGGAGCTCAAATAAGCCCGGGGGCGAGGCCCGGAGACCTTACGCATCTCCGCAAGAGAGGCTCAACTATGAAAATCAAATACCTTTACGCTGTTATCGCTTTATTCATTGCGGCGGCCGCCGCGGCCGGCGCAGAGAACCAGAAAGGAGAAGACGCTATGACGGATCTCACCAAGCCGGGCAGGATAGCCAAGCCCATAATCACCTCTATATACACAGCAGACCCTTCCGCCGTGGTGGGTCAGGACGGACGGCTCTATATCTACGCTTCCCACGACATGGACCCGGCGCGGGGCTGCGACTTCATGGACCGCTACCACGTTTTCTCCACGGAAGACATGGTGCACTTCCGGGACGAGGGCGAGATACTGCGCTCCGACGACGTGGAATGGGGCAGGCCCGAGGGCGGTTTCATGTGGGCGCCGGACTGCGCCTTCAAAAACGGCAAATACTGGTTCTACTACCCCCACCCCACGGGGAGCCGCTGGAACGACACCTGGCAATTCGGCGTGGCGGTGAGCGACTTTCCCAACAAGGATTTCCGCGACCTGGGCTACGTCCGGGATGCGTCCGGGCGGGGCGTGGGCGGGGACGCCCTCATCGACCCCTGCATCTTTATCGATGACGACGGCGTCAACTATTTCTATTTCGGAGGAGGCTCCAAGCCCCGGGGCTGCATCCTTAAGGACGATATGATCACCGTCCGCGGCAGAGTGCGCCCCATGGAGGGCCTGGAGGATTTCCACGAAGCGTCGTGGGTATTCAAGCGGAACGGCATATACTATATGACCTATTCGGACAACCTGCCGGGGAACAACCGCCTGCGCTACGCCGTGAGCAAACACCCCCTGGGCCCCTGGGAATACAAGGGCGTCTACCTGGCCCCCACGGGCTGCGACACCTCCCACGGCTCCGTGACGGAATACAAGGGGCATTGGTACGCGTTTTGTCACAACTCCTCCGTGTCCGGACAGGGGAATCTCCGCTCGGTCTGCGTGTACGAGCTCTTTTTTGAAGACGACGGCTCCATACGCCTGGTTGAGCAGACCGACAGGGCCTGCGACCCGGTGGGGCCGGCTCCCGCTGCGGACCCAAGGACCAAAACCTACGCAGCGGAGGAAGCAGTACGGGAAGGGGAGCTCACAGTCTCCGGCGGCGCGGTCAGGGGGTTTGAAAACGCAGGCTCCTTTCTGCGCTTCTCCAAAACCGACGGCTTTGAAGGCGGGAGGGCGTCCCTCTGCATCCACTACGCCAACGGCTCCGGAAAGCTGACCCGGGTCCGCCTCTCGGTGAACTCCGCCGACTGGTCCCTCATCAATCTGGTCCCCACGGAGGGCTGGGAGGACCTCGGCGAAGCGTACTTCACCGTTCCCCTGAAAAAGGGCCGGACCAACACCATAGATATAACAGGCTTCGACGGAGAGGCGGCAGTCCGGTTCCTCACCGTGGAACCCCTGGACTGACTAAGGAGAAAACACAATGAACTTCAAAGCCCTTGACGATTATCTGGATTCATTTTACGAAGAAAAGAACATCCCGGGAGCGGGCATCGCCGTGTCTGTGGACGGAAAAATAGTCCACCGGCACTTCGCCGGCTTCCGGGACGTGGAAAAGGGGATACCCTTCGGAGAGGACACCCTGGTGAACCTGTATTCCGCCACCAAGCTCTCCACGGTGACGGCGGCCATGTGCCTTGTTGACAAGAAGCTCCTCTCCCTTGACGCCCCCGCGGCAGACTATATACCGGAGCTGGGAAACGTGACCGTGCGGCGGGAGGACGGCAGCGTGTCCCCGGCAAAGAACGTTATGCTGGTGCGGCACCTCATGTCCATGACGGCGGGCTTTTCCTATGACAGAGAGGTAAAGCCCCTGCAGGACCTGCTCCGGGAGACCGGCGGCAGGCCCACTACCCGGCAGGTGGTCAGCGCCCTGGCAAAGGAGCCCCTTCTCTTTGAGCCCGGGACCCGTTTCCGCTACAGCTTCTGCCACGACGTGCTTGCGGCGGTGATGGAAGAGGCCGCGGGGATATCCTACCCCGAGGTCCTGAAGCGGGAGCTCTTCGGGCCCCTGGGAATGACCGACACGGGCTTTACCCTTTCGGGTGAACAGAAAAAACGCATGGCGCCGGAATACCACGGCTTTGACGGCAAAACGGGCAAGGCCCGGGCGGTGGTTGCCAAAGAGGGAGCGGATATGGGCATGGGCCCCCTTTACCGGTCGGGGGGCGCCGGGCTGATATCCTGCGTAAAGGATTACGTAAAGCTTCCTGCCATGCTCTCCCTCCGGGGCGTGACGGCGGAAGGCAGGCGGATCCTTTCGGAAGAAGCCGTGGACGAAATGCGGACCTGCCGGCTCTGCCCCGCCGCCCTGAAGGACTTCGAGGAACTGGGAGGCTGGAGCAAGGCGGGCTACGGCTACGGCCTGGGGGTCCGGACGATGCTGGACCCGGAAAGGAACAATTCCCTCAGCGCCAGGGGCGAATTCGGCTGGGACGGCGCCCTGGGCTGCTATCATCTGGCAGACCCGGCAAAGGGCGTGGGCATTTTCTACGCCCAGCAGGAAGCCGGGGCCCCCTGGCACACCTGGCACGGCCTGATACGGAATTACGCCTACGCCGGAGTGCTGGGTAAGGAAGACTGATAATAAAACGGAAAAAAGGGCGCGGAAGCGCCCTTTTTTATGCGGTAAGACCCGGGCTACGCTTTTTTGGCAAACAGCTTGTTTATCAGCAGGCACGCCAAAATGGTGACCAGTATATCCGGAAGGCTGTTCCCGCATATGAGATCCAGGGTCATGAGGTAACGGTAAACCCCGAAGCCTATGACCCAGCTTATCAGGTTCGGCAGGCGGAACGCCTTTTCGGCGCCGTTTTTCAAAACAAAGAAATCCGCTATCTGCACCCCTATCATAGGCGCAAACACCGAGCCTATGAAATACAGAAAATCAGTTATATCGTCCGGCCGGAAAAACATGGCCGCCGCCATGCCGGCCAGAGCCACGGCTACGGCCACCCATTTTGAATTGAGTTTTTTTGAAACGGCGGAAGCCGACACCCCGGCGGAAAAAGCGTCCAGATAGGTGGTGGTGACGGTGGAAAACACCACTATCACCAGGCCCCAGACCCCCAGGCCAACCCCCGTCATAACGGAGGCTATATCGTTTTCCGACGAATATATGGCGGCGGACATGCCGATGACGTACATCCAGCAGCTCACAACTCCGTAAACCAGAGTGGAGACGAGGGACGCCTTTTTGGGCTTTTCGGCTTCCCGGGTATAATCGCTTATCAGGGGGAGCCACGAAAGAGGCATGGCCGCCGCAAGCTCTATGGCCGCCCCGAAGCTCATGGCGTCTTTAAGTGACCCGTGGACAAAGCCCCTGGTGAATACCAGAGCGCTGAGTATCAGGGTGAGGACAAATAGGCACGTAAAGGCCACGGTGTTCAGAAAACCCAGCCTTCTGATGCCCGTTGCCAGCCAGAGCACTATGAGCCCCGCGATAACGGCGCACCATACCCGGACCCCCGTTCCAAGGATACCGTTGGCGGCGGTGGCTCCGTCGTAGATCATTATGGAGGTCCAGCCCAGAAGCTGCACCACGTTCAGGATGCAGAAAAGCAGACCGCCCCTTGAGCCGAAGCTGGTTTTGGCTGCTTCCATGGCGCTTTTGCCGGCGGAGCCGCCGATGACCCCCGCAAGATACAGAAACACGCAGCCGATGACGTGCCCGATGATTATGGCGGCAAGCCCTCTGGCAAAGCCCAGGGGGGCAAAGCAGATGCCCGTCAGTATCTCGGCTATGGATACGGCCGCGCCGAACCAGATGAGGCCGTTTTCAAAAAGCGAGGTTTTTCTTGTTTCCATTCTTTTCTCCGTTATGGTGTTTTTATGTTGGCGGAAAAGCAGACGGCAAAAAAAAACGCCCCGAAGGACGCGAGATCACTGTGTTTTTCCTACGCCGGCATTACCCGGATCAGGTCAAAGGTCGAAGCCGCGCTTCCTCTCAGCCTGCCTGCGCAAGCTCCCTGCTATCTATTATACCACCGGCCGGACCGGGTGTCAAATAAAAAGAAAACCGAAAAAAAACCGCAAACAGCCTCCGCAAAGCGCCCCCGGGGGCGGAATTGTGATATAATAAAAACGGACAGCCATACGAAAAACAAAAAAATCAATGCTGAGGAGAATACCATGAAAAGATCCGAAATCAACAAGCTTATGCGTGAAGCGGTCGCTTTCGCGGACAAAATGAATTTCAAGCTCCCTCCTTTCGCCTTCTGGTCACCGGAGAAATGGGCGGAAGCGGGACACGAATACGACGAGATCAGAGACAATATGCTGGGGTGGGACATCACCGACTTCGGCCAGGGCGATTTTTACAAGATCGGCCTTTTGCTCTTTACCATCCGCAACGGCAATCTCACCGATAAAAAATACGGCAAGCCCTACGCCGAAAAGCTGCTCATCGTAGAGGAGAACCAGATCACCCCTTATCATTTCCATTGGAGCAAGATGGAAGACATCATCAACCGCGGCGGCGGAGAGCTGGTGATCAAGCTCTACAATTCCGATGAAAAAGAAGAGTTTGCCGATACCCCCGTCCTGGTGAGCTCCGACGGCAGAAATTACGAGATCCCCGCCGGCGGCATAGTGCGCCTGACCCCGGGCGAGAGCATCACCCTGAAGCAGGGCCAGTACCACAAGTTCTGGGCCGAAAAGGGCAAGACCCTGGTAGGCGAAGTGTCCAAGGTGAACGACGACAGAGTGGACAACCGTTTCCATGAAGAGATGGGCCGTTTCCCCGCCATAGACGAAGACGAAAAGCCCCTGTATCTGCTGGGCAACGAATATCCCGCAGCCAAGTAACAGCGGCAGGCAACGCCTGCAAGGCATAAAAAGATCAAAAAAGCGGCGCTTTCGCGCCGCTTTTTGTATTTTCTGAAAACGCTCCCGCAGGTCCTTCAGAGCCTTTTGACGGGGAAATACAGATATTCCTTTTTGGTTTTCGGGCAGGTGAATTCCTGAACGGCTCCGGCGAGGCCCCGGTGTTTTCGGGTGAGATAGAGTATCATATCGCCGAAGGCGTCCGGGCCGGCGTTTTCCACCCTCAGGTATTCAAAGGAGGGGATCACCCATTTGGTCCAGCCCTCCGGCGCCTCGGCGCCGTCAAGGCATTCCGCTCCGGCCAGATACAGGCCCCTTTCAAAATTCTCCCAGGGGCGGAAAGCGCGGGAAAAGTCGGTCATGGCTCCCCAGAAGCCCGACGGGCCTCCGCCGGGGCCTTTTTTCACCAAAGGGGCTATCTCCGGAAAGCTTCCTTCGGCCAGCTTCCACAGCCTCCGGATAAACCCGGGGCCGTCTTCGGTGGAGCCTTCTTTGCCTATAACGGTAAAGGCTTCCTTCCGCAGGGTCTCTATCCTGTTTCCCCCGGGGGTATATTCTGCAGGCTCGTTTCTGCGGAGCCACTCCTCCCGGGTCTGGCAGTTGACGTGGAGGGTCCGAAGGAGCTCTTTGGGTACGGAGGGCACCCCGCTCACGGAGTGATGATAGCGGAAGCCGCACTTTTCCTGCACCCGGGCCGACCTTTCGTTGCCTTCGAAATAGCTGCACCAGAGCCTTTCCAGCCCCAGCTCCTCAAAGGCGTATCTTATGATCTCCCTCACCGCCTCCGGGATCAGCCCCCGCCCCCAGTACGGCACGCCTATCCAGAAGCCTATATCCGCCTCCGTTTCCGGAAGTACGCCTTCCACGGACGACACCCGCGTGAGGCCCACGCTGCCCACGGGGAGCCCCGTTTCCCTGAGAACCACGGCAAAGACTCCGGGGGCGGAAAGCACCTCCCGGATGATCTGCCGGGAGTTTTCGGGGCTGGTATGGGGTTCCCAGCACGCTATAGGCCCCACCCGCGGATCCCGGGCGTATCTGTAAAGCTCTTCGGCGTCGGTTTCCTTCCAGGGCCTGAGTATGAGCCTACCGGTTTCCAATATCATATGCCGTCTCCTTTATCTGAAGTCCTCCGCCCTGCCGGCGGCTAAGCTCTGATGAGATTTTCCAGAGTTTCAAACAGTATCTTGGGCTCCACGGGCTTGGACAGATGGGCGTTCAGGCCGGCCTGCATGCTCTGCTGCACGTCCTCGTCAAAGGCGTTGGCCGTCATGGCTATCACGGGGATGGTCTTTGCGTCCTCCCGCTCCAGGCTCCTGATGGCTCTGGTAGCCTCCAGTCCGTCCATTTCCGGCATGCGCATATCCATGAGGATAGCGTCATACCAGCCCGGCTCATGGCCCTCAAACATCTCCAGGGCGATCCTGCCGTTTTCCGCCAATTCCACTTCCATTTCACGCATGGAGAGCACCATCATCATGATCTCGGCGTTCACATCCACGTCTTCCGCCAGCAGCACCCTGCGGCCCTTCAGATCAGCCGTTTTCTTTTCGAGGGTGACATTCTTGCTGCGGAACACCTCCGCGAATCCCTCCGTCAGCGACTGGGCCAGCAGAGGCTTCGCGGCCAGGATGTCCGCAAAATGCACGCAGGTATCGGCGAACACCAGCGTCGTCAGACCATAGGCTTCCAGGATCCCCCACAGGAGATCCGTGACAAGATAGGCCAATGCTCCCAGCAAAAACGTGCGTAGCTCCGCTTGATCTTGTCGGGAGCAGACTCTCCCCGGTCCCACAGAATGTCCCGGTTGTTGATCAGCAAGACGATGCTTGCCAGAATACCGATAATAGAATACGTCACGTCGTTTTCCTCATATTTTTACGATCTGCGCTCTGTCTTCGTTTTTTCGGGCCCGCCCTCCCGGACGGGGGCGACGGCGCAGGATCGGGTTTATTCCCACTCGATAGTTGCGGGAGGCTTGGCGGATATGTCAAAGAGCACCCGGTTCACCGGCACTTCTTTGAGTATCCGCGCGGATATCTTCTGCAGCAGCTCCGGCGGGAAGGGATACCAGTCCGCCGTCATGGCGTCGGTGCTCTTTACTGCCCGGAGCACTATGGTCTCCTCGTAGCTGCGGCTCTCGTTCCGCACCCCCACGCTCTTTACCGGCAGCAGCATGCAGAAGGCCTGCCAGATGTTTCCGTAGAGCCCCGCTTTGCGGATCTCTTCGATGAATATGGCGTCGGCGGCTCTCAGCACGTCCAGCCGTTCCACCCGCAGCTCGCCCACGCACCGGACCCCCAGGCCGGGGCCGGGGAAGGGATGCCTGTCCCCCATGGTCTCGGGAAGGCCCAGACTCCTGCCCACGTTGCGGACCTCGTCCTTGAAGAGATACTTCAGGGGCTCCACCAGCTCCAGATCCATACGCTCCGGCAGGCCGCCCACGTTGTGGTGGCTCTTGATCACGGCGGCGTGCCTGTTGCCGCTCTCCACTATATCGGGATATATGGTGCCCTGGGCCAGGAAACGGGCGTCGTCAAACTTTGCCGCCTGTTCCTCGAACAGCCTTATGAACTCGGCGCCGATTATCTTGCGCTTCTTTTCCGGGTCGGTGACCCCGGCGAGAAGCGAGAGGAACCTCTTACGGGCGTCGATATATATCACGTTTATGCCCTTGTCGGCAAAGGTTTTGCGCACCTCTTCGGGTTCGTTGAGCCTCATAAGGCCGTGGTCCACGAATATACAGGTGAGCCTGTCGCCGATGGCCTTGTGGATAAGGGTGGCGGTCACCGAGCTGTCCACGCCGCCGCTGAGGCCGCAGATCACTCTGCCGTCCTTTACCTGTTCCCGGATATCCCTGACTGCCGTATCCACGTAAGAAGCGGTGGTCCACTCGCAGCGGCAGCCGCAGATACGGGTGACAAAGTTGCGGAGCACGTCCTGCCCCTGCTCCGTGTCCTCCGACTCGGGGCGGAACATGAGAGCGTATATCTGCTTCTCCGGGTTTTCGTACACGCCTTCGCCCGCTGCCCGGAAGCCCCCGGGGAGCCGGGCCGCCGTCGAAGCGCCCATACACACGGAGAGCTCTTTGTTCACGCCCTCGAACAGGGGGGAGGCGGAGTCGTGGGTTAT
>JAGDAG010000094.1 GCA_017959625.1 Abditibacteriota bacterium
GAAAGGGCCCCCGTTTGCCAAACGGGCGAAATTGTAGTATAATAATAATAGTTATCGAAAGACCTTTATTGTTACCAAGGAGTATATTTTATGGAATACAGCCATGAAGTACAAGTAATGTGTCCCGTAGCCAAGGGCTGCAATCACGGACCTGCTCCCATTCCCGAAGAGGGGAAATGGGTCCGGGCAAAGGAAATCAAGGATATTTCCGGTTTGACTCACGGAATAGGCTGGTGCGCTCCCCAGCAGGGCGGCTGCAAGCTTACCCTCAACGTAAAAGACGGCATCATACAGGAAGCGCTGGTGGAAACTGTGGGCTGTTCCGGCATGACCCATTCTGCCGCTATGGCTTCCGAGATACTTCCGGGCAAGACTCTTCTGGAGGCCCTGAACACCGATCTGGTGTGCGACGCTATCAACACGGCCATGAGAGAACTGTTCCTGCAGATCGTTTACGGAAGGACCCAGTCTGCCTTCTCGGAAGGCGGCCTTACCATAGGCGCCGGCCTGGAGGACCTGGGAAAGGGGCTCCGCAGCCAGATAGGCACCATGTACGGGACCGTTGCCAAGGGACCCAGATATCTGGAAATGGCTGAAGGCTACGTCACTAAAATTGCTCTTGATAAAAACAACGAGATCATAGGCTACGAATTCGTTAAGATAGGGCCCATGATGGATGCTATCAAGAAAGGCATGGACGCCAACGAAGCCGTAAAGAAGTTCACCGGCACCTACGGCCGTTTTGCCGACGCCGCAAAAGTGATAGACCCCAGAAACGAATAGGAGGAGAAAAATGGCTATAACGTTTGAAAGTTACGACAGAAGAATAAAACAGATAAATGCGTGCCTCAACAGCTACGGTATCTCTTCCATAGAAGAAGCGGAAGCCATCTGCAAGGCAAAAGGCCTTGACGTCTATAAAATGGTAGAGGCTATCCAGCCCATCTGTTTTGAAAACGCCAAATACGCCTACGTGGTGGGCGCCGCCATCGCTATCAAGAAAGGCCAGAGAGTGGCTTCGGAGATCGCCGAGACCCTGGGCGAAGGCCTTCAGGCGTTCTGCATCCCCGGTTCCGTTGCCGACGACCGCAAGGTGGGCCTGGGGCACGGAAGGCTGGGGGCCATGCTTCTCCGGGAAGAGACCGACTGCTTCGCTTTTCTGGCGGGGCATGAATCCTTTGCCGCCGCGGAAGGCGCTATCGGCCTTGCCAAATCGGCCAACAAGGCCCGGGTGAAGCCCCTGAGGGTGATCCTCAACGGCCTGGGCAAGGACGCCGCTTATATAATCTCCCGCATCAACGGTTTTACCTACGTCCAGACACAGTTCGATTACGGAAGCGGCAAGGTGGAGGTAGTCCGGGAGGTCCCGTTCTCCGAAGGCGAAAGGGCCAAGGTCCGCTGCTACGGCGCAGACGACGTCCGGGAAGGCGTTGCCATCATGCATCTGGAAAACGTCTCGGTCTCCATTACGGGCAATTCCACCAACCCCACCCGTTTCCAGCATCCCGTTGCCGGGACCTACAAAAAGGAATGTATCGAGCAGAACAAAAAGTACTTCTCCGTGGCGTCCGGCGGCGGCACCGGCAGGACCCTCCATCCCGACAATATGGCGGCGGGCCCCGCTTCCTACGGAATGACGGATACCATGGGCAGGATGCATTCCGACGCCCAGTTTGCCGGTTCTTCCTCCGTTCCCGCCCACGTAGAGATGATGGGCTTCATGGGGATGGGCAACAACCCTATGGTGGGCGCTACTGTTAACGTTGCCGTAGAAGTTGAAAAAGCCATGAAGGCATAGCCGGAAACTATTGCAAAACGCACCCTTTGGTGCGTTTTTGCTTTATTTGTATTGAGTGATACCGATATATCTGTTATAATAATTCTGTAGGTATCTCTTATACCAATGCAGGCTGCATAAGCCGGAATCAAGGTGGATCATGGAAAACGATAATACTCCCAGAAGAAAGCTTCATCCCGAAATAGCGGGCATTCTCGGCATTTTCGGCATAATAATAGTTATTGCCTTTATCATGTGCGCCGTCAGCGGGCGTTTTGAACAGTGGTTCGGCTGGACGGTTTTCACCGGCCCCAAGGCGACGGACAGCGTGGTCTATGCCGAAGGAGACGAAAACTCCTCCGATCTGATAGTTTTTGATATGTTCAAGGAAACGAAAACCACCATCCTTGAAGATACCCGGATCTCCGAGATCGCCGTTTCCCCCACCGGAGGGAAGATCGCGTATATCTCGCCGGTAAACGATATCGACCAGGTGTTTACCATCGGCCCTACCGGAAAAAAGAACAAAGCCCTGACTCACGAAGGCTACAGCAAATCCAAGCCTTCTTTTTCTCCCGACGGCATGTATATAACCTATATATCCAAGGGAAAGCTTTATAAAACGGACATCAACGGCGGAACCACCCACGATCTCATTCCCACAAGGCAGCAGCTTCAGCAGTTCATCAACGAAAGGGGCGAGACCCTTTCGTGCAAAAACTACGTCTGGGCCTATGAGGGCGACGGTATGCTTGCCGTGGTGAGCAAGGGAAAGCATAAAGACCGTTTTGTGGTGGTGATGCACGGCAACGACGCTCACGAGATACCGTTTCCCGATGAAATGTATCTGGACATAGATTCTCTGTTCCCTTCCCGCGACGGTTCCTTTTATATCGCCACCGGCGTGATGTACGAACAAAACGATACCGAAAAGCCCGTATATACAGTTTTTATAGTTCAGATACCCGCGGAGCATACCCATGAGGCGGGGGCGGAAGGCGCCGACCTTTCCTTCGCTCCCGTGTATCAGGTGAACGCTCCCATATCCAATGCGGTCCTTCCCCTGGACAACGGGTCCATCCTGCTGGCCATCAACGGAAAGGATGCGCTGAACGGCGTTGTGGAGCTGGATCCCGAAGAGAAAAAGATCACCGGGCTTTTCCCCATGTTTTACGACGTTCTGGATTCTCCGTATTTTGCCAACGGCCTTTTCTGCAAAAAAGACGGGCTTCTGGATTATTTCGATTTTGAAATGCAGGGCAAGACTACCATTTCGGAAAAATGCAACTCGTTTGCCCTTTCCAGAAAATCGGCAAACAAGGCCAAAATGTACGGCGGGCCCAACAGAGGCGGGGAAGAAGACGAGGACGACCACGGCCATTAGTATTGGGGTCGGCAAATGAAAAAAATATTGCTTGTTATCGGTTTGTTTCTTGTGTCTTGTGGCCTCTTTGCCGCAGACGCCATATACACGCCTTTGGGGCGCTCCGCCGACGGAGTCGTGGCCGACGTGTATTTCGGCGCCCATGGCGCGAATATCATAAAGGCTGCCGTGGGTATGGGAGGCTTTGAGATAAACGTCTCCAATTATAAAACGGCGGAGTTCGATATCAAGAAGCTCATCCGCGACGACGCCACGGCCTTCGGCTTCAGCTGCCAGCTGATGCCCGAGACCCCGGTGACTCCCTCGGTGTGCGTCGGAGCCAAGGACGTGACCAACAAGCTCCGGGAGGGGACCAGCTTTTACGGCGCCTTCGGAAAGGATCTCGCCTTTCTGGACCGGAGCGGCCTGTTTTCAAAGCTTTACGTCACGGCGGGCTTCGGCACCGAGACCCTGAAAAAAGCCTTCGGCAGCGTCAGCGCCGAGATAAAGGACAGGTTTTACGTTGAGGGAGAGCTTTACAACGGCGGTTCCTCCTGCGGAGCGGGCGTCAAGATCAACGATATGTTCCGGGCGGGATACCTGAGGTTCAACGATACCGATTACGGCGGCTTCAGGTTTTCCCTGGAGTTCTGACAAAGGTTTCGGAGGGGCCTCTTGGGCCCCTTTTTTTTGAGGATAAATATGCTGAGTTTTACCGAACTTGCCAAAGGGGACAAAGAAGGCGCGGAAGCCATGTCCCGCCTTGCCTCCGCCATTATCAGGGACTATTACGACCCCATCATCGGAAAAGAGCAGAACGATTATATGATAGCCGCGTTCCAGTCTCCCGAAAGCATCGCGGAGCAGCTGGAGCGGGGCTGCCGTTATTTTTTCGTTGCAGAAGACGGAGAATACGCGGGCTTTATGGCTTTTTATCTGCGAAAAGATATCCTTTACCTCTCGAAATTCTATCTGGCAAAGGAAAAGAGGGGCAGGGGCCTGGGGCGCGGGATGCTGGCCTTTGTGATAAAGGAAGCAAGAAAGGCCGGCCGGGGCGCCATAGAGCTCAACGTCAACAAGCATAATCCCACCATAGAGATATACGGGCATATGGGCTTTGCCGCGGTCCGCGCCGAAAAAAACGACATAGGCGGCGGCTTTTTTATGGACGATTACGTGCTGCGTCTGGAGCTGTAAGGCCCCGGCGGGATGACGCGCGGCAGCACAATGGCTATAGGTGCGGAACCACGGTCATGTCGCAGGTATCGTTGACGAACGAATAGATGGGTACGCCCCACGTACCGTCCTCCCCCAAATGCTTGACCAGCGTTTGTATAAAAAATATCATCCAGTCCTTAGAGGGTTTTTCGGCGCCTTCCTTCTGGGGAGTCACCCACAAGCCTGACGCAGCCTTGCGTTCGGCAGTATACATTGCGATCCCGATCACAGAATCATAAAAGTCAAAGGAGGCTTCGAAAGCCCTGGGGACCTTATCGCCATCGGGCTTTACCTCGATGCCCTCCGGTATCTCCGCCAGGGTTATCATCATACGCCCCTTGATCTTGCCGTTCTCTTTTTCAAAGCGTTCTATTTGGCCGTTTTCTCTGAGAGCGTTTTCTACTGTTTCAAACATTTCGGGGTCTGTAAGCATAGTTATTTCTCCTTTTGTGATTATCAGCATTTCTCCGTATTTCATCTGCGGGTAATGCAGAAGCTGTTCCCCGGGCTCAAGGTGCTTTTCTTCCGTAAGCCGGAGCTTCTGCTCGTACAGCTTCAGCAGATAGCCGGGGGCGCCCCCTATCCGGGGCTCCGGGTATATTTACATATCCGGGTCTCTGTTTTCGTCTTCGGTATCGGTCCTTCTTACGGAATATTTGTGTTCCGTATTGATGACGTATTTCACCACTTCCCGCCCCCGGGCGTCAAGCTCCCTGTATTTATACAGCAGGTCCTTTTCCGTGGAGGTGATCCTTTCGTTTTCCAGCTGGATCTCCGTATCCATAGTAACGTCATACCCCATGAGCCATTTGTCCGTCACTCCGAACTCCTCCCCCAGCTTATAAAGGAGATCCGGCTTCGGTTCGTATTGGCCCTTCAGGTAACGGGAAATGTTGGACGCGGAGCAGCCGGTCCTTTCCGCCAGCTCGGTCTGGTTGATCCCTTTGATCTTCATCAGCGTATAAAGCCTGTGGGAAAAAGTGCTTGTCCTTTTTTCCGATATATCGTTTTTCTTAACGGATCTATTGCTTTTATCGTTCATGGCGTTCTCCTTTCAACACTTCAATTATACCATATCCCGCAAAAAACAGTAAAATGTGATTAAAAGCAAACAGCACTTGACAAAGTGACGGAAAGGATGTATAATAATAATGTAAGCGAAGCCGGAAGCGCGCAAAAAGCCGGCCTCGCCCGGGACAAACATGTGTTTGCAAAAACAAAGACGGGCCTTTGCCCGGAGCCGCGAAGGGTCCGCTGATTTATATGTTTTGTATATAAACGGCGTTCTTTTCCCCGGCTCGGGACCGTCCGCTTTGCCGCAGGAGCGTTGCCGGCAGAAAAAAGCCGGCTTTACGGAAAAAAACTGTGAGAAAGTGTAAAGAGGAACGGCACATTGTTAATAAATGCCGGAAGAACGATTGGCTGCCGCCGTCCCTGACCCCGTTTTCGGCGGGGAAACGGCGCCGCGGCAGAAAGGCGGCTGAGGAAGAACAGTTATATATACGTTATGGAAAAGGAGGAAAAAATGACTGACGAAAAGAAGAAATTCGATGAAGAGTTCCCGTACACCGAGGAAGAAGAGCGTGAAGCCCTGAACGAGATCGGGAAACGCTTCAACGTGTATGAAAGCTGCGTGTCGGTTATCAACGAACGTTTGGGCGTCACGGTACGGGGCTTCATGGTGCCGGAGGAGGAATGTCCGGATATCGAAAGGCTGAAGGAAGGCTTCACGCCCCTGCGCCGCCTGGAGGAAAGGCGGCCCGGAGCCGGGCTGGCCTATGACCGTTTGCTGGGGGCGTGGTTCGTATATCCCCTCGACGATGCAAACGATAGCGAAGAAATGAAAGGAGAAATGTAAACTATGATCATGAAAAAGATACAATGCATAACCGAAAAGATCCGTCTCGATCTCTCCCCGGAGGAGAGCGAGGCTATCAGGAACATAGGAAAAATGAACAGAAGTTTCCGCTTTTGCGAAGGCAGCGTCACCATGGATAACGATCTGGTCTACGGGACCCTGGGGGGATATATGATCCCTGTGGAAGACTGCCCCGACAGAAAAGCGCTTCGGGAAGAGCTGGCGCCTCTGGAGCGGCAGGCGGAAAAGTTCCCCGGGGGACACCTGGTGTTCGATATCCTCGGCGGGTTCTGGTTTGTCCGCATAGTAACGGAAGAAATAAAAAGCCCCCGCTGCGGAAAGGAAACGGAAGATGAAAACCGATCCGCCCGGTATAAATAAAAAAGGAGGCATGATGGAAGGCCGTAAGACCGGAAAGCCGGACAGGCAGCTGCAGATCCTGAACGGCCTGTTCGCCGATCCCCGGTTTTCAAGAAGCGAAAAGCTGGATATCTGCAGCGCGCTGTGGCGCGTCAACTTCAGAGCGCTGCTTGGAAGCGCAGTATGGTTCTGCAGATGTATCTTTTACGGGACGTACATAATGCTGCTTGGTTTGCTTTTGTGGCTGGGAGGCAGCGCGTCGGACCGGAAGTAGCGGCAGGAAGCCCGGCGGGAGAGCCCGCCGGGCTTTTTCTTTCGGGCGCTTTTTTGTTTTGCTCCCCGGGGAAATGCTATAATAGAACCGGAGGCGATATATGCGTTTTATCACGGTTTGTTTGTTTATAATTTTTGCCCAGGCGTTTTTCTGCGCCGCCGGCGCTTCGGAGGGGCAGGCGTCCTGCTTCAGGGGGACGGCTCTGGTGAAGGAAACGGCGGAGGGGGCGGAGCTTTATTACGATTTCGGCGGAAATGACGGTTCCTACGCGCTGTGCGAAAAAAAAGCCGAAGGGGCTGAGGGCGCCGATACCCTTGAGTTCACCGTTGTGAAGCCGGAGGACCACCGGGTGAACCTCCGGGTCATGGACGCCGGCGGAGAAGTGTTTCAGAAGCCCCTGCAGCTGCCCGCCTGCCCTTATCCCCTGAAGGTCAGGGTATTTCTGGGGGATTATCCCGAGCATTGGGGAGGCAATAACGACGGAGTTTTTGACGGCGCTCCCTCCGCCGTGGGCTTTGCCGTGCTGAAGGGGATGAGCGTATCTTCAAGGGGGAAGGCTGTGTTCGCCGGCCTCCGTTTCCTGAAGGCGGGAGCGCCTCCCGCCCCTAAGCAGCGCAGGCTGGAAGCCCGGGGGAAAGCCGAAAAGGGAAAGGCCGTATTCACCGTGAAGGTGTCCGGCGACCCGGGGCCCGCCGTTCTCCGGGCCGTGTTCCGGAACAGCCGCGGCGGCTTTGAAGGGGCGGAAGAAAGGCGTATCCTTGTGGGAAAAGACTGCTGCGAGACCTTTGCAATCAAGACGGATACTTTTACGGAGGGCGAGTTTTATCTTGACGGCGCCGGCCGCTTTTCTTCGGAGATAACCTGCGGGCCCTCGGCGGATTACAAAAGAGCGTGCGCCGTGGTGATGCCGCCTCCGTTTTCAGAGGAGGGCCCGGCCCCCGGGCCCGCGCTGGGGATGGGAGTATATCTTTACAGGCGCAATGATCCCCGGGACGATTATAAGGAGCTGAGGCAG
Organism: Abditibacteriota bacterium; assembly: GCA_017959625.1. Taxonomy (GTDB): domain Bacteria; phylum Armatimonadota; class UBA5829; order UBA5829; family UBA5829; genus RGIG7931. Next base: position 7,866 of record JAGDAG010000094.1, read on the forward strand.
GCTGCGGAGCTTGCCCGCCGCTGCGGTGTGAGGTGGAGCAGGGAGGAATTCACCTGGCCGGCCATAGAAAAGGAAAGGGGCAAACCGGATTTTTCCTTTTATGACAGGATGGTTGCCGAGGCGGAAAAGGCGGGGATAAACATCTACGGGCTGATATGCTATTACGCCGATTGGGCTCAGCCCGCCGCCGACGATGCAAACCGGGAATTCGCGCGTTTCGCCGGGCAGCTGGCGGAAAGGTATAAGGACAAAATACGCTTCTGGGAGATCTGGAACGAGCCCAACGGCGGCTTTTACCCCTGGGACGTAAACAAATATTACGGGCTGCATAAAATGTGTTACGAGGCCATAAAGAAAGTGGATCCCTCGCTTCAGGTGATAGGCTGCTCGTCAGCGGCGGGCAGCGTGGAATTCATACGCGGCGCCGGGGAGGCGGGGTGCGTTTTTGACATAGCGTCCTCGCAC
>JAGDAG010000095.1 GCA_017959625.1 Abditibacteriota bacterium
AAAGACGGCAAGGTGTTCAATTTCAACAGACAGAAATAGAGCGAATAAGCAAACCGGGGGCGCCGGCCCCCGGTTTGCTTTTTTTTATTCTCCGTTCAGCTCCCGGACAAGGCGGGAGACCGCTTCGATCTTTTCTATTTCCCCCACGCTGGATATCTCGTCGGAGACTCCCAGTATGAGCCTCGGCGCAAACATGTCTATCACCTTCCGCGTGAATTCCAGAAGCTCCTCTGCGGGATAGTCCTTCAGAAAATATATGGCCGGAAGAAGATCCAGGCACACTATCTCGTCCCCCACTGCCTGCTTCACCTCCTCCGGGGTGATGTTCCCCATGGGAGCGAAGGTGAGGGCCTCCACGGAATCCAGGCCGCTTTCCTTCAGATACGGCAGCATGGTATGGGAGTTGCCGTCCCAGTGGCTGTGTACGAACCTTCCCGCCCTGTGAAAATGTTCCGAGAGCCTCTGCCAGCGGGGCAGCATGTATTTTTTGAGGATGGGGGGAGGGGTGAATTCGTCGGTGGCGTGGTCTCCCAGATTGAACACTTTGCAGTCCAGCTGCAGGGCCGCGTCCAGCATACGGTCGTCCCGCCTGTCGCAGGCTTCCAGAAAGGCCTCCACTTCGTCCGGACAGTCGCAGGTAAGGTAGGTGGCGTTTATAAGCCCCGCCCAGTTTTTGATGAGCTCCGTATAGCCTGCCGAGCCCAGTATGATGGCAGGCTCGCCTCTGTCGCCCATAAGAGCGGCGTGGCGCCCGAACAGCTCCGGGTCTGCTTTTACAAGGGTGTTCTCCGTGATGTAGGCGGCGACCCTCAGCTCCTCCGGCGTCTTTACGGGAAAGCTTTCGATCCTTTGGTTTATCACTTTGCCTTCGGGATCAAAGACCAGGTGATAAACCGTGGTCAGGCTGCCCGCCGGGGTCTCCACGGCGGCGTAAAGCCTGTTTCCCCGTATCTCTTCGCTGCCCCGGATGCCGGCGTCGGGAGCGTGGTAGAAAATCACTCCGGCGCTGGCGGCGTATCTCACGGAGCAGTCCAGCAGGTCGTAGAGCTCCAGGTGTTCCGTATCCCGGTATTTTTCCGGCAGGGTGCCGTTCTGTTTGTTTTTGAAATACCACTCTTCCAGCCGCGGCTGCCACAGCACTTTGCTGTTTTCCCTGCGGAAGGTGGCAAGATTCAGCTCTTTTTTCGTCATATACGTTGCCTCGTTTTCCGGCGCCCCGCCGGAAGGCTGCGGGACGGCCGGCGCCTTTTATTTCTGGTCCATGCCCCTGTTTTTCAGATCCTTTTTTCGCAGTTCAAAAAAGGTGTAGGGGTCCACTATCTCTATGTCATATTCCGGACACAGCTTTTTCACTTCTTCCATTCTCTCTATCACGTCCCGGGGCCGGTTCCACACTATCCTCAGATAAAAGAAACGGGGCTCGCCGGGAGGAAAGTATTTTATCATGCCGGCAATAGACGCGGCGTCTCCCGTGTTGGAGAGGTCCGTTATGGGCATGCCCTTCCATATCTGGGGCTGCGGGTTGCGGGCGGAGGTCCCGTGCCAGCCGCCGTCCACCATGGCTCCGTAGCCCTTGGGCGAGAACTTTGCGAAGGCGTCCTTCACCAGGGGCGAGGGCTCCTCCACGTCCAGCACCATGGGGGATATGTCCATATCCAGGGCTTTGTAGTATTTTTGGTTGTGCTTTATGAAAAGCGGCATATTTTCCGGCAGTATGCGGCTGGGGTTGAAATACCCCGCGCAGGTGGCGTCCGCCACAAAATAATCGTTTTTCGTGGCCGTTTCGTAGTAATAGCTTATCAGGTCGGGATAGGTGTTTATCAGATTGGGGTCTATGCCCCAGGAAAGCGGCGTCTCCCCCCGCCTTTCGTCGGACCAGTAGTCCGGCAGAAACATATAAAGAGGCACTGCGCTGTCGTAATCCGCCATAAGGATGCACACGTAGGTCTTGTTTTCAAGGGCCGTCTTTTTCGGGCGCTTGTCCGCTTTCTGCTTCAGTTTTTTCACCGGGAATTTGCTGTGGAAGGATTTGTTGTAGCAGGCTCCGTCCGCCGTGTTCTGATACACGTTGTACGGGGTGATGAGAAAAACCGTCTCCCACTCGGTGCCCACGGGGTTGAAGGAATTGAGCCCCGCATAGTCCGAATATTTTTCAAAGCTGAAAAAGCCCGCCAGCTCCGCCATACGTTTTCCCCCGGTCTGCTTCTGCCGGGTCTCCAGTATCAGTTTGTAGGTCTCCGGGTCGGTGCCGAGAGGCTGCTCCGGCTCGTCTCCCGGCGCCTCCGTCCCCCAGGGGGAAAGGTCGAACACAAAGCCCCGGTTCATCACCGCCCAGTCTCTGGTGAGCACGTAGGTCAGGTTCCCGGTCTCCCTCTGCCCCCAGGCGTCGGTGTTGAGAAAAAGGAAATCCCCGGAGCACTTTCCTTTTGCCAGGTATTCCCTTACCGCCCAGCGGTAAACGTCGTTTTTCGGGGAGCCCGTCTCCGAGCCGTCGAACATGCCCCGCAGGTCGTGTTTGACCTCCAGATCCCACTCTTTCAGATATTTATGGGCAAATTCGGGGCTCAGCACTATAAGGTCTTCCGCTCCGGCTATGGTGAAGGCCGCGTTGAAGGTGGCGGGGACTGCAGGGTCCCAGATAACGGCGCCCTTTATTTTGCCTTTTGCCCGCTTCACCAGGACGTCAAGGCTGTCCACCTCGCTTTCCTTCAAAAGCCGGGGCGGCGCGGGCATGCCCTTGGGGCGCTGCCCCGTGTCGCGGTATATCTTTTCGTAGCGCTTCTCCAGCCGGGCCCGTTCTTCGTCGAATTCCCGCTGCGCTTCAAGGTTGGGAAGGGTCCATATGTCCACCCACTTTTTCCCGGCAAGCCAGCGCCCCTTTTCCGAAAGGAGCCTCTGCCAGACCTCCGCCTTTCTGTCTCTGCGCCCCTCTACCCACAAAACGGGCTTTTCCCTGTTGAGCAGGCCCTGCACGCAGGCCACCGCCGCCGATTCGTCGTAGGAACGGGGAGTGCCGTCGTCATCCAGGGTGTATTTGTATATAACGCCGTCCTCCGCCGGACAAAGGGAAACGGCAGCAAACAAAAGAAAAACTGCTAAAAACAGCTTCATACGCGTCTCCTTAAATCAAGACTCACTTATAATTTACCATATCCCGCCGGGTATGTAAACACCGGGCTTTTCCGTTTATCTTTTGCGCAACTATGGTATAATTGATATGGAGCATAAATAACAACAGACAAGCGGAGAAAAACAAAATGAGAAAAACACTTATCCTTGTATGCCTCGTATTGCTTGCGGCCGTATGCGCCCATGCCGCCGACAACAGGTTCATTTATTTCGGAATCCCCGACAACGGGCCCTCGGGCTTCTGGGACGGCACCCTGGGCAACATGAAAAGCATTTTCAACTCCACCTTTCCTTCCGTCCTCAGCCGGGGCTTCGGCTTCAGGTTCACAGACGGCAAAAAGGTGAAAAAGGCCGCCGCGGAGCTGGGCTACAGCCCCGAATTCTACGGCGCCATGGACGCCGGCGATATGGCGGCGCTGGGGAGGCTCACGGGGTCGGACTATATCATAATACCCCGTATAACCAAAAACAACTGGAACCGGTTCGACGACGGCTCGGAATACGTGGAGCTGCACGTGTATTTCAAGGTGTTCGACGTCCGTATGAAACGGAACATCAGCGATTTCACATACCGCTATTACAACGACAAGCCTGCAAGCCGCAGATACACCGGAAAAAAGGAATACGACGATTTCATAAAGCTGATGGAAGCCCTTGCCGGCGAAAAGCCCGAGAAAAACACCTTTGCCACGGATTCCCTTTACGAATTCATAAGGCTGGCTGCCAGGGAACTGGATTCCGCCATGGACGGCACCATCACCCTCAGGGTGAAAAGCTCCCTGAAGCCGGGCAGCTTTACCGTGAAGGACAGCAGCAAGTGGGATTCCTTCAAGCCCGGAGACAGGGGAGTCATTTTTTACAAGCATGACGGAAAGCCCAAAAAGCTGGGCACCGCCGTTATACGCAGCAGCAAAAAGAATGAGATATATATGGATATAGATTCCATCTACGACGAAAACGCCGCCAAAAAGAAACAGGACCTCTGGTTCACGTTCAACGTCACCGAGCCTCTGGTCAAAACCGTCGCCAGGCACGAGGCCGACCGGGACGATATTTTTGACAACGACTATTTTGACGACGACGATGATGCGGACGACTTTTTCGACTTCGACTGACAGCTTTCGGCGCGGGCGCAGCCCGCGCCTTTTTGTTTGAAAACGCCGCTTCTTTCTTCCTTTCCCCGCGTTTGCCAAAACCCCTTTTGTATGATATAATAATATAGCAATAACAAGGCAAAAAACCTGAAACAAGACATGAAAAAAACGCTTATCCTTGCCGGCATCGGCTCTCTTGCGGGCTTTCTGGGCGGCCTGCTGGGCATAGGGGGAGGCACCATAGTGGTGCCCC
>JAGDAG010000096.1 GCA_017959625.1 Abditibacteriota bacterium
ATCTCCTCGTCTGCGGCGGCAAGCCACAGCTCGCCCTCCGCCTTTATCTGCCCCGCGGAGTTTTTGCCGATACTCTTTGTCACCACGCCCTTCTGCCCTACGAGCCTGTCGCTGCCGAATTTCACCCCGGCGCCTTTCCCCAAAAGGAACGGCGCTTTGCGGAAAAGCAGGAAAAGTATGAGCCCAATAGCCGCAAAGGCTGTCCACTGGATCCACGCGGGGAACTTCAGCCAGCACAAAAGCCCGGCGGCAAAGGCTCCCAGCCCGAACCACAGCAAAACGAAGGTGCCCACGAAGATCTCGGTGACCACCAGGATCCCGCCCCAGACGAGCCAATGTATATACGTCATCTTATCACGCTCCCCCGTTCCATCTGTCTCAGCTTTTCGACCCGTTTTTGTATGGGAGGATGGGTGGAGAACAGGCTTGCAACGGCGCTTTTTGTAAACGGATTCACTATAAAAAGGTTCTCCGTCAGAGTGTTTTCCGAAGACATGGGCCTCGTCTTCGCCCCTTCCTCAAGGCGCAAAAGGGCGTTTGCCAGCGCTCCGGGGCGCCCGCACATCCTGGCGCCGTCTTCGTCGGCCATATATTCCCTGGTCCGGGACACCCACAGCTGCATGAGCAGCATGGCCACCGAAGCAAGCAGCGAGAACAAAACGGCGCCACCTCTGTTTTCCCTGCCGGAAAACCAGAAGCCGATCCTTCCTATGTAGGTCACGATCCCCGCCAGGCAGGCGGCCACCGTGGAGATAAGGATATCCCGGTTTTTCACGTGGCTGAGCTCGTGGGCAAGGACGCCCTCCAGCTCATCCGCAGAGAGCAGCTGCATGATGCCCGTGGTGACGCAGACCACGGCGTGGGCGGGATCCCTGCCCGTGGCAAAGGCGTTGGGGCTCTGCTCGTCCACGTAATACAGCCTGGGCATGGGCAGGCCGGACTTTTGCGTGAGCCTCCTTACGATGGGGGTGATAACGCCGTCGTTTTCCGGCACGGGCCTTGTTTTATACATGGCCAGGACCATTTTGTCGCAATTAAAATACGTGACAAGGTTCATCAGCACTGCGATAACAAGCCCTATGCCAAGGCCCGCGTGCCCCGAGAGCCCCAGGGCTGCTCCGATATACTGCATGAGCAGCATGACTATTATGGTCATAACAGCCATCAGCACAAATGTTTTGAAACGGTTCATCAATAAACCTCCAGTTTCAGACCGTCGTAAGCAACGAACACGTTTTCGGGAAGAGAATTCGAAAGCGCGCCGTGATCAACCTCGTGGGACAGGTGGGTAAGATAGCACCGCCCCGGCTTGCAGCGTTCCGCAAAGGCAAGGGCTTCTTCTATGTTGAAATGCGAACAATGCTCCTTGTATCTCAGGCCGTCAAGAACAAGGGTGTCAACGCCTTCGAAATACCGGAGGCTTTGTTCCGGCACGCTTTTTACGTCCGTAGCGTACACGAAATCGCCTATACGGTAGGAAAGGATGGGAAGCTTCCCGTGCATCACCCTGAAAGGTATGATATGCATATCCCCTATGTCAAAGGGCCCGTCTATGACACGGGTGCAGATCTCGGGTATCTGGCTGTCGTTTACAGGCGGCCGGAACAGATACGGAAAGCTTGTCCGGATAACCTCCGCCACCCTTTTTTCCGCATAAACGGGCATGGCGGCCCCGGTCAGCATAGTGAAGCCCCGGATATCGTCGATGCCGAAAAGATGGTCTGCATGCTCGTGGGTATACAGCACGGCGTCTGCGGCCCCGATGCCTTCCCGCAGGCACTGGAGCCTGAACTCGGGAGGCGTATCTATGACCACTTTTTTTTCGGCAGACTGCAGAAAAACGGCGCTTCTCATCCGTTTGTTCCGGGTATCCTCCGAAAGGCACACCGGGCAGGAGCAGCCGATCTGAGGGACCCCCGTACTGGTCCCCGTACCGAGAAAAGTCAGCTGCATATTATTATTTCAGGGGGACCTTGGCCCAGCCCTGGCTGCTTTCGGTAAAGTCTCTGGCGGCAAAGCACCAGACTACCAGCTTTTTGCCCTTCAAAGCCTCCGGCTTTCTCATAAGATTCACCCTTACCGAGGTAGCGCCGGACCCCTTGACTCCCAGAAGGTCCACCGGCATTTTCAGGCTGCCGGCAAGCGCTTCGGCAAAGCCGGCGTTGACAGCCAGCATATCCCCTCCGCTGTGGAAAACGAGAGTATGGCTGTCTCCCAGAAGCAGCACCGGGCTCGATGCGGAAACGGCGCCGGGGACACTGTATATCTTTACGGTCTCCTTCGGCCCGGGGCTTTTCATCATCTTTCTCAGGTCCCCGTTTATCTCGATGGTCCTGGACGAAGGAGCAAAAGAGGTTTTTTTTGCGGCTTTATACCAGCCTTCCCCTTTTACCGCGCCTTGCACCGCTTTTGCGGCGATATCCATGCCTCCGTGCTGCCAGTGGGAATCGGTCTTGCAGTAAAGCCCGCCCTTTCCCTTGGCGGCTATATATGCCGGCGCCAGGTCGATGACCTTTACGCCTTTGCTTTTCAGCTGGGCGTAAAACCTTGCGCAGGCGGCGTCGGCTCTCGAAGCGGCGCTGGTTTTGCAGCTTGTGAGCAGCTCCGGATATACGGCGGCCTTTGCAGGCACCGGCAACACTATGAGCTCTATGCCCTTTTTTTTGAGCTGGCTGTTGAAATCCACTATGGCCGGAAGGGGATCGGCGTTCTCGTTTTTGGCAGCGGAGGCGTTTTTTGCGGCCGGGCCCCAAAAGCTTTCCTGAGCGAGGAAATGAAGCTCGCTTTTCAAAAACAGGTATCCGTTGCTGCCGGCAACGCACCCTTCTTTTGCCGATTTATATACTTTGCCTATCTCGTCGGTGAACTGCGAAGCGCCCGAAAGGCACGCGGCGCAAATGAGCCCTGCGGCAAACAGCAGTATCCTAATCGCTTTCATCTTTTTCCTCTTTTTTGATCTTGACGTTTTTGAACCAGGCGTCCAGGACGTAAGAATCCGGATCGTCTATCTCCGTCCTCTGAAAAGTTGCGTACTTGCTTTCGGCGTTTTTCCACGGGACTATATCCATGGTGACCGTGTCCCCCGCGGATATGGAGGCGTTTTCCGTTTCTTCTCCGCCTTCAAGGCTGACCGCGTAAACGAGGATGCCGTCCTTGGCGTTTTTGATATCGTCGTCATCGCTTTTGACGTCC
>JAGDAG010000007.1 GCA_017959625.1 Abditibacteriota bacterium
GAACCTGGCAAGCTCCTGATCCTCCCGGGCAAAGCCCTTTATGATGCGGATGCCCTTAAGGTTTTCCGTGACCTTGGCGTTCACGTCGCTCATGGAGGCCTGCTGGACGCCGGTGGCCGTTTTTATCCTGCGGGTTATCCTGTCAAGGATAACTCCGATAAAGGGAACGAACAGGATCACCACCACAGTGAGCTTCCAGCTTATTATAAACAGCTGGGTCATGCCTATAAGTATCATAAGGGGGGCTTCCACTCCCACCATGATAACGTCGGCGGCAGTGCGGATTATCTGGATGTCCGAATTCATGCGGCTGATATAGTCCCCGACCCTGCCCTTGTTGAAATAGCTCATGGGCAGCTTCTGCAGGCTTTTATACATATCCTCCCGCATCTCCATGGAAATGCGCGCGGCTATGACCCCCACGGACAGCTGGTTAATGTAACTGAACACTCCGCGCATGGAATACACAAAAACAAACACGCAGCACACGTACAGCATTATCAGGCTCAGCCCGGCGCCGGGCTGAAGCGCCCCGAAACGGACGAGATATTTTACAAAGGCCGTTTCTTCTACGGAGGAATTCGTGGTCCCTGCAAGGAACACGCCTACCAGCACCGTGGAACCTGCATTGGAAAGAGCAAGCATAAGGGAGCTGACAAGAAGAAGGCACAGCTGGCGGACATATCTCAGGATATATCCGATAACACGTTTTTGCGAATCCATACGACCATCAATAATCCTTGACGAGATCTACAAAGGCGTCGGCGGCCCTTTCCACCACCCCGGCGGGCCCCAGCATCCGTTTGATCCCTGCAAGCTCTTTTTTCTTTTCCGCATACAGCTCCGGGTCGGAAAGCAGCCTTTCCGCTTCGCCGAACAGAGCCTCCGGAACCACCGCTTTTCCCAAAAATTCCTTGCAGACCTGCTTTTCAAGAACGATATTCGGAAGCCCGATATCATGCTTCAGGCTGTGTTTTCTGAATAAATATTCGAAACGCATCATGCCCGTCCCCCGGTAAACTATGATCATGGGGGTCCCGATGAGCCCTGCCTCAAGGGTGGCGGTACCCGAGCAGGTAAAAAGGACGTCGCTGTAAGCCATGACGTCATAGGTGCGGCCGGCGGCAAGCCTTATGCCCAGGTCTTCATAATTGCCGAATTCCGCCTTCAGCCTTTTTGCCACATGATCGGCTCTTTCCGGAGTGGCGGCAAACACAAAAGTCATATCGGGGTGCTTTTCCCTGAGAAGCCTTAAGGTCCCGAAAAAAGGAGGCAGATGCATGTCTATCTCAAACTTACGGCTTCCCGGCAGGAAGCCTGCGCTCCGGGAGGAAACGGCAAACTCCTCTCTGAATTCTTTTTCCGTGACGGAAGGCTTTGCTATGTCTGTAAGAGGATGGCCGGGGTATCTTGCCTTGAGCCCCCGCCCCGAAAGTATCTTTTCGGACCAGGGAAAGGGGGTTATCACCCTGCAGTCCGAACGGACCAGGGCGTCGGGACGGCCGAGCTTTCTCCGCCACGAGGAAGGCGGAAAATAATAAACGCACTTTATACCGTGCTTCGACGCCGTTTCCAGAAGGCGCGTGTTAAAAAAGCCGAAATCCACCAGAACGAGGAGATCCGGCTTTTTTTCAAGAAGCTTTATCCGGAAAGCGTTGTACCGGTACAAAAAAAGGGGAAGATATTTCAGAGCCTGGACTATGCCGATGGTCTCCGTCCGGGAATTGTCGAACAGAAGCTCCACCCCGGCAGCGCGCATCTGCCTGCCGCCTATCCCCCAGTAATCTGCATCTATTTTGTTTTTGAGCGCCTTAACAAGAGCGGCGGCATTCAGATCTCCCGAGATCTCGCCAACGCTTATCGCGACGTTCAGTTTTTTGCTGATATCTATTTTACCTGCTCCTGTCTTCCGGAGTATCCTTCGCGGGTAGCGCAGACAAAATCGGAAAGATATTGCAGTTCCGGTATGGAAGGCAGTTCGCCGATGAGATTCAGGGCGGTTTTTCTGTTGAGCCCCGAATTAGACAGAACCCTTACCGCTTCTCTGAGGATATCTATGGATTCTTTGTCTATGCCCCTTCTCCTCAGGCCCACGCTGTTGATGCTCCGGACCCTCAGGGGATTGCCGTCGCACAAGGTGAAGGGCGGTATGTCTATATTTACCTTGGAAAGGCCTCCGATCATTGCCATTTTGCCTACGCGTACAAACTGGTGCAGGCCGGCAAGGCCTCCGATGATGGCATAGTCCTCTATCACGCAATGGCCGCTGACGCCTACGTAATTGGCGCAGATCACATGGTTCCGGACAGTGACGTCATGGCCTATATGCGAACATGCCATAAGCAGGTTCGAATCGCCTATCACCGTGGTTTGCCCTTCATGGGAGCCTCTGTGGATGGTGACGTATTCGCGTATCTGATTGTCGTCGCCGATCTCAAGAAAGCTCTGTTCGCCGTTATATTTCAGATCCTGCGGATCGCCCCCCAGGACCGCCCCCGAATGGATCACGTTGTTTTTGCCGATGGTGGTATCCTTCTGGATGACCACGTTGCTCATAAGACAAGTCCCGTCGCCTATGACCACGTTTTCGCCTATCACACAATAAGGGCCGATCTTCACGTTTTCACCGATCCTGGCATCGGGAGCTATTATTGCCGAGTTATGTATGTCTGTCATTATCTATCCACTATTTTACAGGAAAGCTCTGCTTCGCAGGCTACCTCTCCGTCAACAAACGCCCGGGCTTTGATCTTTCCGATCTTATGCCGGGTGGACAACAGTTCGACCTCCATATCAAGCCGGTCGCCGGGAACTACCGGCTTTTTGAAACGAACGTTGTTCATGGCTGCAAAATACGCCAGCTTTCCTTTGTTTTCGCCGGTAAGCAAAAGAACGCCGCCGAGCTGGGCCATTGCCTCACAGATAAGCACACCCGGAAAAATGGCGTGTCCCGGAAAATGCCCCTGGAACACGGCCTCGTTCATGCTGATGTTCTTGAAGCCCTTGATGGTGGTCTCCGTCACCTCCGTGACACGGTCCACCAGCAAAAACGGGTATTTGTGTGGCAAACAGTCCTGGATTCCTTCGATATCTATCATTTATTCCTCCGTTTACGGGACCTGGCGTCCCGCTTCCTTTTCAACAGCCTGCTGAAGGCAGAAAGCAAGCTCCGTGTTCAGCCTGTGTCCGCTTTTATATGCGATCACCCTTCCCTCAAGGCGGGCCCCGCAAAGAGACAGATCGCCCAGGATGTCCAGAAGCTTGTGGCCCGGAAGCTCTCCCGGGTGACGCAGGGGCGAGGAAAACCTGTCGCGGAAGGTCACGATACAGTTGTCGACAGTTCCGCCCCGGGCAAGATTGTTTTCAAGAAGCGCCTTGACTTCTTCATACAGCACAAAGGTCCTGGAAGGCGCTATAAAGCTTTTGTACGCTTCATACGAACCGTCGTAAAAAAAGCTTTGGGCTCCTATCATAGGATGCTCGTAATCAAGGAAATACTCTGCGGAAAACCCCTCTCCCGGCAGTATGCCGGCAAAAGCCCCGCCCCGGGACACGAAAAGCGGGCTTTCCGGAGAAAAAACAAGGCCGTCCGACCCGCAAGGCGCCGCTCCGGCGTCCTCCAGCATATCCAGGAACACGGCGCTGCTGCCGTCAAGGACCGGTATCTCTTTGCCGGAACACTGTATCCGCGCTGCGCTGATGCCGCAGGCCCAAAGAGCCGACAGCAGATGTTCTACGGTCATGACGACGTCGTCTCCGTTTCCCAGGGTGGTCCCCCGGGAAGTGTCGCACACCATACGCGCCGCAGCCGGGAATTCGCCCTAAGGCGTTTCAAAAAAAATGCCCGGACGGCTGGAGGGATGCAGTATGATACCGGTTTTTTCTCCGCTGTGAAGACCTGTCCCGGTGATCTCTACGGGGGACCGAAGGGTTTTGCACGGAGTTTGTTTTATCATTTCTTTTCCTTGTTCAGTTCGTTTTCCACGGCCTTCAGACGCTGATATATTTCCGGCAGCTTCATGTTCAGCACCTCGACCCGGCGCATCGCCGAAGCTTCCGCGGCGGGGGTCCCGGTAACGATAGTACCATCGCCGAAATCCTTGGTGATACCGCTTTTTGCGGCAGCCATGACCCCTTTGCCGAGGTGCACGTGGTCCGAGACGCCCACCTTTGCGCCCAAAACGCAGAAGTCGCCGAGAGTCGAGCTGCCGGCTATACCGGCCTGTCCGCATATGATGCAGCCGGTCCCCAGCCGGACGTTATGGCCGATCTGGACCAGATTGTCTATCTTGCAGTGATCGCCTACGAGAGTCGAGCCCAGCTTCGCTCTGTCAACGGCGGAATTGGCTCCTATCTCAACGTCGTTGCCTATCTTCACGTTCCCTATATGGGGGTTCTTGCGCAGGCGGCCGTTATCGTTCAGAAAGCCGAAGCCGTCGGCGC
>JAGDAG010000097.1 GCA_017959625.1 Abditibacteriota bacterium
ACGGGTCCAGGGCCGCAAGCCCTGGCCGTGAGGGGGGTCCGGGGCGATTCGGAAAGCCCCGGCCGGGTGTGGGCACGGCATGCCCACGAAAAAAGAGGGGGGTTCGCAAGGGGGGACCCTTCCCTCCCTTGCAGAGAGAAAACTATCAGCGCTGCGATGTTTTCTTCAAAATCGCCAAGTCTGCTTTTGCCGCTCTCCTGCGGAGAGAAAGGAATGGCAAAAGCATCCTTTACGGGATTTCTTTTAGCCCCACGAATGCTTTCATTCGCGGGGGACCCCGAACAAGCCCCAAAAAGGCCTGAAACGCATTCGCGTTTCGTCGGATGCCTTTTTGGCCGAAATGACATGGTTTGCAGGGCTGTGCACAACGCGCCTTGTACGGCCCCCCCATTTGCCTTCGGCAAACGGTTCCCCCGAGGATCCCTCTGTCGCCAATGCTCATTCGCATTGACGACGGGATGACGGCGCTTTTCTTAGCGTTTCCGACGAAACGCCGGCGCAGGGCTTTACGGGGCCTGCGGCCTAAAGCCTTTACGGCTGTTCCGCCAGGGCCTTCACCGCGGCGATAAGGTCGTCCCAGGAATCCGCCAGAAATTCCGGCTTTTCCGCTGCGAGTTCGTCTCTGCGCCGGGCGCCCCAGGTGACGGAGATCACCTTTACACCGGCTCCCCGGGCGCACAGAAGGTCCTGCACGCTGTCTCCCGCATACACCGCTTCCTCCGGCCGGAGCCCCATTTTTTTCAGGGCCGTTTCCACCGGCAGGGGGTCCGGCTTGGGGCGCGCCACGTGGTCGCCGCAGACCGTCAGGTCAAAATACTGCAAAAGCCCCAGCGCCATGGCGGAGGCCGTAAGAGACGCCCGGGTCTTGCTGGTCACCAGCCCCACGGCGAGCCCCATGGCTTTCAGGGCGGCCAGAGCCTCCCCGGCTCCGGGATAGGCGGGGTCGGGATCGTTGGAAGCGTAGGCCTTTCTGTAATACTCTATATAGTAGTCCGGGTCTTCCGGCATCACCAGCTTCGCCTGCTCGGAGGTAGGGATGCCTATGAGCAGACGGAATTTTTCGTAGGGGTAGCCAAGGCGCAGCTCCTTTTCCACCTTTCTGTAGGTTTTTTCTATGTTGACCAGGCTGTTCACCAGAGTGCCGTCCCAGTCGAATAATACGGCTTTGAGCATTTTATTTCACCGCGTTGTCGAACAGATCCCAGAAGGGGTCGGTCTCGGGTATGCGGAAGGGCTGAGGCCGGCCGTTCATCTCAAAGACGTCTTCCCCGCCGTCAAAGGTCCCCAGAACGGCGCTTTCTATACCCTTCTCCTTCCAGGCCGCCCTGACAGAGTCCGCGCTGTCCGGCGCGCAGGCGCACAGAAGGGTGCCCTCGCTTATCACCGCCCAGGGGTCGAAATCCAGATATTCCGCCAGGCTCCTTATATCCTCCGGCACCATGTCGTCGGAAAGGGAGGCCCGCAGCGAGAGCCCCGAAGCGTTTTTCATTTCCCACATACCGGTATAGACGCCGCCTTCGGTGGCGTCATGCATGGCGTGGACCTCTCCCGCAGAGCAGGCGGTGAGGGCGTCCTCCACCACGGTGATCTGCTTTACCCTTTCGGCAAGCCTGTCCATAACGGTTTGCGGAAGAGGCGTCTTTTTCCCGGAGTAAAGCACCCCCAGAAGCGCGGCGGCTTCTATGGCGGGACCTTTGGTCATGAGCAGCGCGTCTCCCGGCCTCGCTCCCCCCGGGGATATATATTTTTCGCCGAAGCCCCACACGGTTATGCCCCCCACTATGGGCAGCGCCACCGCGGAATACCACCCGGTATGGCCCCCGGCAACGGCGATATCCAGGGCCTTGGCGGTATCGGATATCTTTTCTATGAGCCTTTCCGTTTCTTCGACCCCGGTCCCGGGAGGCAGCAGCAGGGAATAGGTCATGAATTCGGGCTTTATCCCCGAAACGGCCACGTCGCTGGCGCCGATATGCACCGTGAACTCGCCCATCATCTCCAGAGGGAGCCCGGCGGCGGGGAATATGGGGTCCTCGGCCACCGCCATGAAGCGGCCGCCCCCCAGGTCCAGAACTCCGAAATCCATGCCGGCTCCCGGCCCCAGGACTATACGGGGGTCCGAAGCGCCCAGACGGTTTTTTATAAGGGCGTTCATTTTGTCGGGAGTAAGCTTTCCCACGTGAACGTTATTCAACGCGCACCTCTCTTTCCGCCAGGATATCCTGCACGTCCTTCACCTTGCCTTCCAGCCTTCCGGTAAAGCCGCGGCGGTCGTCTATGGTGATGGAGGTGAGGCACCTCGGGGCAAGCTCCATGGCTTTTTCGTGGCAGGCCCGCACTACGCCCATCACCCGGTCCCAGCCGTCTCCCTCTATGGTGGTCTGCATGCTCCCCAGCTTGTATTTGAGGCCGCTGTCGGCGATTATCTTCACTATCTCGGCTATTTTTTCTTTCAGTTCTTCGCTTTCCCCCAGGGGGATCACGGTCAGCGATACCAGCATATGTTCCTCCGCATTATTCTGCGCAAAAAAAAACGCCCGAAGGCGCATCTTCCTACGTCGGCATTATCCGAATCAGGTCACAGGTCGAAGCCGCACTTCCTCTCAGCCCGCTTTTCCGGGCTCCCTGTTTATATTATAGCAGTCCGGGCGGGGAGTGTCAAACCTTTCAGCGTTCCGCCGCCGGGCCGCGGGCGCAAACAAAACCGGCAGACGCCTCCGTCTGCCGGCAGGCTTCGTCA
>JAGDAG010000098.1 GCA_017959625.1 Abditibacteriota bacterium
GAGTGTCAGGACTGTATAAAAGGAGAATAGTATGAAAAAAAACGACAAGCTGTTTGAGACAGAGACCAGAGAGACCAAAGTGATATTGAAGAAATACAACGGGAAAGATAATGAGGTCGTCATTCCCGACGGTGTGAACGAGATCGGCGAGTATGCTTTTGGCTGGTACAGCCCCCTCCGGGAGATCACCATCCCTGACAGCGTAGAGTTTATTGGCGCAAAAGCATTTGTTGGGTGCAGCTCTCTCGGAAAGGTCAACTTCGGCAAAGGCGTGACAGCCATCGGCCACAGGGCATTTGATGGGTGCAGAGCCCTCCGGGAGATCGTCATTCCGGATTCTGTGAATGTGATCGAAGGCCAAGCCTTTAATGATTGCGTTTTACTGTCGAAGGTCATCATCCCGGATACTGTGACCAAAATAGACGGCTTTTCCGGATGCACCTCACTTAAGGAGATCACTATTCCCGACAGCGTGACTGAACTAGGCGTTGGCGCATTTTTCGGGTGCAGTTCTCTTAAAGAGATCACAATACCCGGCAGCGTGACAAAAATTGACGGCTTTTCCGGATGCACCTCGCTTAAGGAGGTCACGATCCCCGACAGCGTGACAGAGATAGGCGGGTTTGCCTTTTCCGGGTGCAGCTCACTTAAGGAGATCACGATCCCCGGCAGCGTGACCAAAATTGGCAGAGGCGCCTTTTCCGGGTGCGGTTCCCTTAAAGAAATCAATATTCCCGACGGCGTGAAAACCATCGGAGAGTCGGCCTTTGAGGGCTGTGACGAGCTGACCGATATCAGCATACCGGATACTGTTACCAGGATCGGCGAGAAAGCCTTTGCCGGCTGCGCGTCTCTCGGCAAGCTCTTTATCCCCGACGGCGTGAAAACAATCGGAGCGTCGGCCTTCAGGGGCTGTGACGAGCTGGCCGATATCCGCATACCCTCCGGGGCCGATATAGGCTTTGAAGCGTTCCGGGGAGTCCCCGGCGTAGAGGTTTCGCTGTATGTGGAGGACGGCGTCGAGGATGAATTCGGCAATGTCCGGGACGGAGTGGTGACAGGTTTTAACGGCTGTCCGGTAAAAGTCGATGTCCCCGAGGGAGCGACCGCCATTGGCGAAGGCGTTTTTTGTGATTGCGCATCTCTCAAAGAGATCGCTATCCCCGATACTGTGATAGAGATCTGCGACAGAGCTTTTGCCGGGTGCAGTTCGCTTTACAGGGTCTTGTTGCCCGACAGCATGTCCTGGATCTGTACGGAAGCGTTCGAAGGCTGCTTTTCTCTCGCGGAACTGGTCATTCCCGGCAGCGTGACGGAGATCGGAGACAGAGCCTTTGCGGGAGTCCCGGCTGTAAAGTACGTTGTCAACAGTGACAAATTTGTCTATTGCAACGAGGACTTTGCCGGACCGGTGGCCATTCCGGACAGTGTGAAGGAGATAGGCTACTCTGCTTTTTGCGGCTGCGACCGTGTTACAGAAGTCGTCATTCCCGATTCTGTGACAGAGATCGGCGAATACGCCTTTTCGGGTTGCACGTCGCTCAGGGAGCTGGTTATCCCCGGCAGCGTAACCTATATCGGAGAATATGCTTTTGAGGATTGTTCCGATCTGACTGTCAGGACCGCAAGCCCGGAAGTCAGGGAATACGCAGAGGAGAACGGCATAAAGGTCAAAAGCCTCAAAAAGAGAGACGCAAAGAAGTGAGTAAAGCCGGCGCAGGCAGCGCCGCACAAAAAAGCCGTTTTTTGCCGCAGGCACGGGCCTGCGGCTTTTGCGCCTTTCGGGGCGCTTTTTTTTGTCCCGTTTTTCCGGACAAGGAAGCCGGCGGCCGCGGCGCAAAATCCGGCCGGTGTTGTAATTCATAACGCAGATATAGTATAATTAAATTGTTATTTGCAGGAGATTAAAGTGAAGATAATAGACACCCAAATACAGGGCGCCAAGGCTGCCGAAGAGCTTTTGTCGCCCAAATATTCCGAATCCGCGGGCCGTATCTCCGATACGGTGAAAGGCATCATAGCCGACGTGCGCCGAAGAGGCGACGAGGCTTTGCTGGAGCTGGGCCGAAGGTTTGACAGCCCTCATCTTTCGTCCATAAGGGTCACGGAAGAGGAGACCGAGGCCGCTTACAGCGCCGTGGATCCCGGGCTGCTGGAGGCCATAAGGCAGGCCATAAGGAACGTGGGCGATTTTCACGCCATGCAAAAACAGAAGTCCTGGATAGACGTGAAGGACGGAGTCATATACGGCCAGACCGTAACGCCTATAGAGCGCGTGGGCTTCTACGCTCCCGGAGGACTGGCTCCTTACCCCTCCACGGTCATAATGTGCGCCGTTCCCGGCAGGATAGCCGGAGTGGGGCGCATGATAATGACCACTCCCGCTCAGAGAGACACAGGGACCATACACCCCGCCATGCTGGTGGCCGCCGCAGAATGCGGCGTGAAGGACGTTTTCAAGATAGGGGGAGCCCAGGCTATCAGCGCCATGGCCTTCGGCACCGAGACTGTCCCCAAGGCCGACAAGATAGTGGGCCCCGGCAACGCCTTTGTGGCAGAGGCCAAAAGGCAGCTTTTCGGATACGTGGGGATAGATCAGATAGCCGGCCCCAGCGAGATACTCATACTGTGCGACGATTCCGCCAACGCCGAATACGTGGCGGCGGACATGCTGAGCCAGGCGGAGCACGCCGAAGATTCCCGCTGCGCCGTGGTCACCACCTCGCAGCGCATATTTGAGGAACTCCCCGCCGTTCTGGAACGGCAGACCGCGGGCGCTCTTCGGGAAAAGATGATCCGCGCTTCCCTTGATTCCGGCGGCCTGCTGGTGAAGTGCGCGGATATGGAGGAGGGCGTCCGGCTGGCCAACGTTTTCGCTCCGGAGCATCTGGAGCTGCAGACCGAGTCCCCCTGGGACACCCTGAAGGGCATAAGGAACGCCGGCGCCATCATGATAGGCCACCAGACTCCGGTGCCCGTATGCGATTTGCCGCCGGGCCCAACCACACCCTGCCTACCAGCGGCACTTCCCGATTTACCTCGGCTCTGAGCGTTGACGAATACGTCAAGAAGTCGGGCATTCTGTCGTTTAACAGCGAGGGGCTCAAAGAAGTTGCTCCCGCGGCTCTTGCCCTTGCCGAATGCGAGGGGTTCGAGGCCCATGCCAAAACCATAAAAATCAGAACAGGAGACAAATAATGCGGACCTGTGAGCTTACGCGCAAAACCAAGGAAACCGATATAAAGGTTTCGCTGAACATAGACGGCACCGGCCGGTGCTCCGTCGTCACCAAGATAGGCTTCTTCGACCACATGCTGGAAGCCTTTGCAAAACACTCCTCCGTGGACCTTATGCTCACCTGCGAAGGCGATCTCAACGTGGACTTTCACCATTCGGTGGAGGACACCGGCATAGTTCTGGGGCAGGCGTTCGCCAAAGCCCTGGGGGACAAGAAAGGCATCGAACGTTTCGGCTTTTTCGCCCTGCCCATGAACGAGGCCCTGGTGGAGTGCGCCCTTGATTTCAGCGGCAGGGGCCTTCTGGTCTGGGACAGTTCTTATCCCCGGGAAGGCCTGGTGGGCGAATTCGACTTCGAGCTTCTGGAAGAGTTTTTCCGGGCTTTTGCGGTCAACGCCGGGCTTACCCTCAATATGAGGCTTATCTGCGGAAACAATCTGCACCATATCGCCGAGGCTTCCTTCAAGGCGCTGGCCAAAAGCCTGGCTGTGGCAGTTAAAATAAATCCCGATAAAAAAGATATTCTTCCCTCCACCAAGGGTGTTCTTTAGTTGAGGCGCGTATGAAACAAAAAGCTTTTACCTTCAGGGCCATCCTCCTGGCGCTTTTGCTGATGCCCGTCAATATCAAATGGGTCACTCAGTACGAGATAGTGCTGGCCTCCGGAAGCCCTACCACTTTGTCTATCTTTTATACCTCGGTAGTCATCCTTCTGGCGCTGGTAGGCGTCAATATGCTCATCCGCAGGATCAAACCTTCCTGGGCTATGTCCCAGGGAGAGCTTTTGCTCATATATATCGTTATGAACGTTTCGGCGTCGGTATGCTCCCACGACTTTATGCAGGTGCTGCTGACAAATATGCCTCATCCCATAAGATACGCCACGGCGGAAAACAACTGGTACAACCTGATAATCAACAAGATACCCGACTGGGCCATAGTAAAGGACAAAAATACCGTTGACGCCTTTTATCTGGGCAACGACAACTTTTTCCAGTGGAAATACATGCGCCACTGGGTGCAGCCCCTGGCGGTGTGGAGCGGGTTTATCATGACCCTGTTTTACACCTTCCTGTGCATCAACACCATCATCCGGAAGCAGTGGTCCGAAAGCGAAAAGCTTTCTTATCCTCTTATCAGTATGCCTCTGGAAATAACCAAGGAAAAAACCGTTTTTTTCAAGAACCCGGTCATGTTCATCGGCCTGGGCGTGGCTTTCGTTTTTACCGTGATCCAGGGGCTTTCCACCATATGGCCCAGCTTCCCCATTATCAATCTCAAGGAATTCGACCTTATTAACTACGTGGTGAACCCGCCCCTCAACGCCATAGGCTCTACCCCCGTCAGGGTCTATCCCATCGCTATAGGCATCACCTTCCTGGTGCCTGCAGATCTTTCCTTCTCGTATTGGTTCTTCTATCTGTTTATGAAATTCCAGTACGTGTTCGGCGCCGCGGTGGGTATCAATACCATACCCAACTATCCATTTATCAACGAACAGTGCTTCGGCTTCTTTATCGGCATATTCGTGTTTGCGGTCATAATGGGCTGGAGCCATTTCAAGGCCGTTTTCTCCACCATGTTCAGCAGCAGGAAGGTTGACGACGACCACGAGCCCCTGGGCTACAGGCACGCCGTATGGGGTATGATACTGGGCATGTGCGGGATGATGCTGCTGTGCCACGTCCTGGGCTGCGCTCCCTGGCTGGCCATCACCTTTGTGGTGGGCTATCTGATCATCTGTTTCGCTATCACCCGGACCCGCGCCGAGCTGGGCGCTCCCTGCCATGAAGTGAACCACTCGTCCATCACCGAGATACTGATACACAACGCAGGCACCGCTACCATAGGCGCTCAGAACGTCATAGGCCTGCAGATCTTCTTCTGGTGCAACCGCTGTTTCCGCAGCAATATGATGCCCATCCAGCTGGAAAGCTTCAAAATGGCGGAACAGACCGGCATGAACTACCGCAAGCTGGCGGTGGTGCTCATAGTAATGGCCTTCGTTGCCCTTATGCTGGGCTACTGCATAGTGCTGGACGAATACTACACCTACGGCGCGGCCGCCAACATGAACGGCCTGAACGTTGGCTTCGGTACGGAGCTGTACAACGGTATGGCAACGGCTCTCAAAAACGGTACCATCACCGACTGGAACGGAGTAGGGGCCGCCATAACCGGTTTCTTCTCCTGCCTGATTCTCAGCTTCGCCAAGATCAAGATACCGGGCTTTCCCTTTAACCCCATCGCTTACGCCATGATGAGCTCGGTGCAGACCAGGGCCCTGTGGTCTTCGGCCTTTATAGCCTGGCTCTGCAAGGTGCTTATCCTGAAGTACGGAGGCCTGAGGGTCTTCACCAAGGCTCTGCCTTTCTTCCTGGGGCTTATTTTGGGGGACTGTCTGGCAGGCACCTTCTGGTGTATAGTGTCCATCGCGCTGCACACGCCTACCTATTCCATATTCCCTTAAAAATGCAAACAGCCGCCCGCAAGGGCGGTTTTTTTTTGTGGTTTTTTTTGCCCATATGTGTTATAATAGAAATAACTGATATTGTTGTTGCAGTAATTTTTGTTAAAGAGGAAAATATGGCGAAGAAAATCACTTGGCGTTCTATACTGATCGCTTTGCTTCTCACCCCCATCAATATATGGTGGGTCACGGAGTATGAGATCTGTATCGATGCCGGAAGCTCGACCACCTTATCTGTTTTTTATACCTCGGTATTCACTCTTCTGATACTTATAGGAATAAACGCTCTCGTCCGCAGATTCAGGCCCGACAAAGCCCTTACACAGGCTGAGCTCATAATAATATACATTCTGCTGAACGTGACCGCATCGGTTTGTTCTCATGATTATATGCAGGTGTTCATGTCCACCATGTGCTACCCCGTCAGGTACGCTACGGCGGAAAACAACTGGTATAATCTTATTATCAACCGTATCCCGGACTGGGCCATAGTAAAGGATAAGGATGCGGTCGCCGCCTTTTATATCGGCAATGATAATTTTTATCAGTGGAAATATCTGCAGCATTGGATCAGGCCCCTGTGTATCTGGGGAACCTTTATGATGGTGATGTTTTATGTGTTTCTGTGCATAAACACCATCCTGAGAAAACAGTGGTCCGAAAGCGAAAAGCTTTCTTATCCTCTTATCAGCATGCCCCTGGAGATCACCAAGGAAAAAACCACCTTCTTCCGCAATACCTCCATGTATATCGGAGTGGGCGTGGCTTTCGTATTCACCATAGTCCAGGGCCTTTCGACCATCTGGCCGAGTTTCCCAATCATCAACCTGAAGAACCTTGATCTTTCGCAGTATCTGGTGAACCCGCCTTTCAACGCAATCGGCGTCACCCCGATCAGGGTATATCCCATCGCCATAGGCATAACGTTCCTTGTGCCTGCCGACCTTTCGTTTTCTTACTGGTTCTTTTATCTGTTCATGAAAGCGCAGTATGTTTTCGGCGCTGCGGTGGGTATAAACACTATTCCCAAATATCCCTTTATCAACGAACAGTGTTTCGGCTTCCTTATAGGTATATTCGTGTTTGCCGTTATCATGGGCTGGAGCCACTTCAAGGCCGTTTTCCTGACCATATTCAACAAGAGCGATATCGACGACTCCAACGAGCCCATGGGCTACAGGCACGCCGTCTGGGGCGCGTTTATAGGAATGTGCGCCATGATGCTTCTGAGCCACGTTCTGGGAACGGCGCCGTGGCTTGCCATAACCCTGGTAGTGTGCTATTTTATCATCTGCGTATCTATTTCCAGAACAAGGGCCGAGCTGGGCTGTCCGTGCCATGAAGTCAACTGGTCGGACATCACCTCCATTATGATCAACAATGCCGGCACCGCCACCCTGGGGGCCCAGAACATGATCGCCATGCAGCTGTTTTACTGGTTCAACCGCTGCTTCCGCAGCAATATGATGCCTATTCAGCTGGAGGGCTTCAAAATGGCGGAGCATACCGGAGTGAGCTACAAAAAGCTGGGCGTGGTCATGCTGGTGTTTGCTTTTCTTGCCATCGTGGTGGGTTTCACCATAGTATTGGGAGATTATTACAAATACGGAGCGGCGTCCAATATGCCCCACAATACCATAGATCAGGGCAGAGAGGTTTACGGCACTCTGGAGAACGCTCTTAAAAACGGGACCATCACAGACTGGAACGGCGTGGGGGCCGGCATTACCGGTTTCGTTTCCTGTCTTGTGCTGAGCTTTGCCAAGATCAAGATCCCCGGTTTTCCCTTCAACCCCATCGCTTACGCCATGATGAGTTCCGTGCAGACCAGCGCTCTCTGGACTTCGGCCTTTATCGCCTGGCTCTGTAAAGTGCTTATCCTGAAATATGGCGGACTGAAGGTATTTACAAAGGCGCTGCCTTTCTTCCTGGGGCTCATTATCGGAGACTGTCTTGCCGGTTCGTTCTGGCATATAGTATCCATAGTGCTGCATACCAGGACGTATCCCATATTCCCATAGATCTTTACGGCAAGCCTTCGGGCTTGCCTTTTTGTTTGACGGTTTTACGTAAGGAATATCGTTATGTTTATTCTCAAAAACGGCAGCCTGCGGGCGGAGTTTGACGAGGGGGGCAGGCTTCTGTCTCTTGCCGGCCCTTCCGGAAACGTTATAGACTCTCCCTGCAGGGATTTCTTTTTCGCCAACCTGGCCTGCGAGGGCTGTCTGGAAAACCACGTATGGGCTTCCCGGCAGACCGTGGAGGCGAGAGAGGAGGGCGGCGCTTTATATTTCCGTATCCGGGAGCTTGTTGCAGACAACGGAAGGTCGGATGATAACAGGGTGCCCATATCTATAGAGTTCAGGGCGGCCCTGGAGGAGGACGGCCTGGTTTTCGACGCCCGTATCGACAACCGGTCCGCTTATACCGTGCTGGATTTCGAGTATCCCCGTATAGGCCGCGTCAGAGATCTGGGGGCGGGGACTCCCTCCCTTTTCTGGCCGCAGCCCTTCGGGATGATGTTTACCAATATCGGCAAACGGCTGGCCTCCGTTACCCACCGGGAAAACGGCTCCAACTGCCTCAAGATCACTTATCCCGGCTACGGGATAATGGGCTGGTGCGCCTTGATGGACAGGGACAACGTGCTGTCCCTCTCCCTTATGGACCGGCGCTTTTATTCCTGCGCCCTAAGGGCCAAGGGGTATCCCGACGATCAGGGAGCGGTGACCCTGAGCTGCGATAAGTTTTTGTGCGCGGGGGAAGGGGAGCTGCAGGTCCCTCCCGTGAAGATCGGCTTATACAAGGGCACCTGGCACGCTTCCGTAAAGGCTTATGCCC
The DNA here is from genome assembly GCA_017959625.1 of Abditibacteriota bacterium. GTDB lineage: Bacteria > Armatimonadota > UBA5829 > UBA5829 > UBA5829 > RGIG7931. Next base: position 8,549 of record JAGDAG010000098.1, read on the forward strand.
GCATGATGAAGGAAAGCAGGCCGTCCCACCCCGTTCCCAAGTGGGCAAGGGATATGCTGGGCTTTTTCCTGGTCATCAACAAGCAGCAGTTCGGCTATGAGATGTGGGACTATTCCACCATACCTCAGCTGTGGGAGCTGGCCAAGGCTCACGGCTGCGACGTATTGGCCCTCTTCGGCTGGTACGGCACCGGGCACGACAACAATTATCCGGACTTGGGCCCCGGGGAAAGCCTGGGGGGCGAGGCTGCCCTCAGGGAGGCTATAAAACAGGTCCAAAAGGACGGGGGCAGGGTCATATTGTATCACCAGGGGCACCTGATAGACAGGGGCAGCCCCTTTTATCGAAATGGCGAGGGCAAAAGGGTGGCCTGCAAGACCATATGGAACGACGAATACGGCGAATATTATTCCAAGAGCCATAAGTCCGACGCCCTTATGATGTTTTCCAACAAGCAGTTTTCAGTGGCCTGCCCTTCGGCTCCCGAATGGCAGGAGCTCATGCTGGCAAAGGTCAGGGAGCTTTTTGACCTGGGGGCGGACGGCTGCCTGTTCGACCAGGTGGGGGGCATGCCGCCTTATCTCTGCTTTGACAAGACCCACTCCCACCCCGACGGCAATCCGGCTCTGGCCCTTTCCGGCGGACAGAGAAGGATGCTTGAACGCATGCAGCAGCTCAGCAAGGAGCTTGACCCGGAATTCGCGTTTATGAGCGAGAATATCACCGACTTGTACAGCCCTTACCTGGACGCCGTTCACGGGATTTGCTACGCTCCCTGGCCCGAAGGCGCCGAAAAGCCGGAGCCCGGCAGCGAAGAGACGGCGGTTTACTTATATCCCGAGGTGTTCAGATACGCTTTTCCCGACACCCGCATCACCGTGCGCAACAACGAACCCAGGGTCACCCGAAGGCTGGCGGATTTTGCCTTCCTCTACGACGCGCCCCTGGAGCTTGAGATCAGATACGCTGCGGACAAAAAGGACGTGCTGGCGGACGCTTTCCCGGAAGACAGAAAGTACGCTGCCCTTGTGACCGGCTTCAGAAGTAAATACAGGGATATGCTCTCCGGCGCCTTTGCGGATACCGAAGGGATAGTCTGCGACAGCCCCGGCATATATGCCAAGGCATACGTATGCGGCAGCAGGGTGGCGGTCCGTTTGTGGAATGATTCGCAGGAGGCCGTAACGCCGCGGATAAGCGTTCCGGGAAAGAGGCTCGTTATGTTCGCAAGCCCGAAGGGAGAATATTCCGGGCCGGCGGAAATGGGCCCGCAAGACATCGCCTTTGCGGTATTTGAATAAAAATAAGCCTGCTTCCGGGCAGGCTTTTTTCAGCGCTGGGTCAGCTTTTTGGTTTCGATATTCAAAAACGTTCTGGCGGGATCGCTGGTATCGATTTTGACGATCTCCTTTACGGCGTCCGAATTGCCGGAGACTGTGACGTTCAGGTCGCACACGTAAGTGATCTTCTTTGCATATTTTTCGGCCCAGTCCTTATCCGGCGTAAAAGTGGTTTCGGGCAGTCCCTTCTGAAGAAGGCCGTCAACGTATCTCGCTTTCATTTCGTCTTCCTTGAGAGCGGCGTTTGCAGCGGCCATCACGTCCATTTCTTCGGATTGCGCCAGGGTTTTGACGGTCTCTCTCAGGGCTTCCGGTTCTTCGGGCTCCAGTTCGTTTTGGTTTTCTCCGATCCATTTTTCGGTTTCTTTTACCACGAGCTGGGTCATTTGCCTGGGCGTGGGGATGCTTTTGCCCTCCAGAAAGCCTTCTGTCCAGCTTTTTCCGACTTCGGGTTCTTCACCCCTGCCTTTGGATTTGTTGCGGAAAATAAAATCGTATTTGGCGTTATCGGAGGATACGCCCGCTATCATTCCTCTGTTGACGGGTTTGCCGGGGTCGGGCAGGGCGGATACCTGTTCGAACGCCACCTTGTCGTCCAGGAGCCTGAAGGAACGGACCGGGTCCAGCAGCAGGACGGCAATATAGTCTTTGTTTCTTTCGGTATCGGTAAACTCGACGAATGCAAGATATGTGACGTTTATCCCCAGATTCTCGTGGGTATCGTAAAACCA
>JAGDAG010000099.1 GCA_017959625.1 Abditibacteriota bacterium
AGGCCGAGCAGATATTCTTTTTGATATCCTCGGCAGTCTTTGCCCCCACCAGAAGGCCCAGCTCCTTTTTCATATAATCAAGTATATCGTCGTCCAGCTTGTCGCCGGCGGTCCGCACGGATCTGCTGGCGACGACGCCTCCCAAAGAGAGGACGGCAGCCTCGCTGGTCCCGCCGCCTATATCAAGGATCATGCTTCCGTTGGCTTCGTCCACGGGGAGCCCGGCCCCGAGGGCGGCGGCATGGGGTTCTTCAATGGTGAAGGCCTCCGACGCGCCGGCATGGACGGCCGCCTCGCGCACGGCTCTCTCTTCTACTTCGGTGACTCCCGACGGGATGCCGATACAGACTGCCGGAAAGAAGCCGCTGGAAGCGCTTACCCGGCGGATAAAATACTTGAGCATCTCAAGGGTCTGGTCATAATCGGCGATAACTCCGCTTTTAAGAGGGCGGTTGGCGATAATGGACCCCGGCGTCCTGCCGTACATGGTTTTTGCTTCATTGCCCACGGCAAGCACCTGTCTCGTATCGGCGTCCATGGCTATAAGAGAAGGCTCATTCAGCAGTATCCCCTTGTCCTTGACGTGGACGAGAGTATTTGCAGTCCCCAGATCGACGCCGATATTCCTTGAAAACTTTCCGATAAGCCTGGTGAAATAGTTGATCATGATATCATTCACCGATTATTTTAAGCAGGACCCTTTTTCTCCGCATGCCGTCAAATTCGGCATAAAAGACCGTCTGCCAGGGACCGAAGTCCAATTCGCCGTCGGTGATGGGCAGGACTACCTGGTTGTGGGTAAGAAGGTTTTTGAGATGAGCGTGGCCGTTGACCTCTCCGGTCCTGTGATGCCTGTAATCGGGGCCTTCGGGAGCAAGGTTTTCCAGAAGCTCCATGGCGTCGGCAAGTATCCCGGGTTCGTTGTCGTTTACCCATACGCCTGCCGTGATATGCATAGCGGAGACCAGCATCAGCCCTTCACGGACTCCGCTTTCCCGCAAAAAGTCTTCGCATTCTCCGGTTATGTTTATCAATTCCCGTTTTTTTGCTGTATTGAACCAAAGATATCTGGTAAAGGATCTCATGTGTATACTCCCTGCTTTTGATACAATATAATTATAACATAAGAATCACATAATAAACAATTGCCGCGCAAAAGGAAATACCGGTTTGCATTACGGCGGTAAATAAGGTACAATAAATGTGATGTTTTTTATAACTAAGGAATCGCGATATGAAGTTTGTTTTGTTTTTGTTTTTCCTGTTTCTTTCCCTGGAAGCGTGGGCCGTCGCCGACGAAGAATTAAAAGAGAAGGTATCACGTCCGAGATGGCTTTCGATCCCGGGAAGCAGGATAGTCCTGAACCCTACCGGGATCTCCCACACCGGCGCTCTCGTATCCCATTTATCGGGGGGAGCCCTGGCAGGTATGGTCCTCAACGCAGGATATTTTTACGGCGAACATCCGGAAAGAGTGGCCGATATATGGAGCTGGAAGCCCTCGGACCCGGAAGCCGCAGGAAACAGCCTTCTGTCAGGCCGGAGAACGGATCTTGTAAGCCTGAACTGGAAGGATACGGGTTCCCGCGGGAGAAAAGAAGGAAATAGGATCATCCTTACGCAAAAAGACGAAAAATACGGCTATATTGAGTGCGAGGCCATAAAAACAGACGTCTCAAAAGAGCCCCTCATAATCCTGGATATCAAAAACGGCGACGGAGCAAAATGGGCGCTGAAGGTGGGCCTTGAGGGCGAACACGACATAAGCATCAACCCCGGCTGCAGCGAAGACGGCCTGTTTGTTTTTGACCTGACAGGCTACATAAAAAGCAATCCGGAAGACAAAAAAATGTACGTCCGGGTATTTACCGTGGGCCCCCGGGGGTGCAGCGTAACGGTGAACGCCCTGTATCTGGAGGGGATCGGCGACTCGGCCCGGGGTTTTGAAGAGATCACCGA
>JAGDAG010000100.1 GCA_017959625.1 Abditibacteriota bacterium
CAGCGCCGCCGCGGCGGCTTCGCAGCCCGTCTCGGCGCACAGCTCCCGGAGGGTCTTTTTATCCCCCACCTTCATCTTCAGGTCGGCGCCGGCCTTCCCCAGGGCGGCAACGGCCTCCGGTTTGTTGAGTACCGCCGCGATATAAAGGGGAGTCTGCCCCTCGGCGGCCATGCCCACGGCAGCGCCTTTTTCCGCCAGAAGGGCGATCATTTCCCCGTGGCTGCCGTTATAGACCGCGCCGTGCATGGCAGTATAACCGGCCTTGTTAGCTTCCGCGGCGTCCGCGCCCTTTTCCAGCAGCAGAGCCGCGTCTGCCGGAGCGCAGTATTTTGCGGCAAACATAAGCAGGGTGGTGCCGTCGGCAGCCCGCGCGCGGGGGTCGGCTCCCGCATCCAGCAGCAGCCGCAGAACGTCCCCTTTTCCGGTTTTTGCCGCCATAAGCGCCGCCCGGACGTCGCTTTTGGCGTCGGCGCCCTTCTCCAGAAGCGCCTGCACGCCCTCGCCTGTCCCGAACCAAACGGCAAAAAGCAGAGGCGTCCCCGCCGCCGAGGCGTGGTTCACGTCCGCTCCCGCATCTGCAAGCATCCTTGCCAGCCCAGCCTGTTTTTCCGTCTCCGGGGAAAGGAACAGATTGACGAACAGGTTCTCTCCGTCATCGGGCTTTGCGCCGGCGGCAAGCAGAGCCTCCGCCATATCCTCCCGGCCGGTGCATACGGCATAATACAGGGCGCTGAAGCCTTCTCCGTCTTTTCGGTTCGGGTCGCCGGTCTTTTCCAGAACGGCCTTGAATACGTCCGCGCCGACGTTTTTTTCCGCGCAGGTGATAAGGGGATACCGCCCGGTGGCGTCCTTTTCGTCCACCGACGCCCCCGCGTCCAGCAGCGCCTTCAGGGGCTCGATACCGCAGAGAAGAGCGGGAAAAACGGGCCCCGCTCCGCTGTTGTCCTTCAGCCCGGCGTCCGCCCCCGCGCCCATAAGGGCCAGAGCGGCGCCGCTCCGTTTTTCGGCAAGAGCAAAATAAAGAGGGGTCTCTCCGTCCCGGTTGCGGGCGTTCAGGTCCGCTCCCTTCTCCGCAAGATACCCGATAAGCCCGGGGGAAGCGGAAAACAGCGGCGTATTGCCCTTCAGGGTCTTATGCTCCGTGTCCGCCCCGTTTTCAACAAGTATTTTTCCCGCTTCGGCTCCCGCGCCGAACAAAGGGGTCTGGCCGGCATAATCCGCGGCGTTCACGTCGGCGCCCCGCTTCACAAGCTCCGAAGCAGCCTCCGCCGCATCGGACGCGGAGATGCGGAACAGCGCCGTTTTTCCGTCGTGATCCCGCAAAGCGATATCCGCTCCGTTGTCCAGAAGCAGCGCCGCCATCCCGGCGGACCGGGCGTAAAACAGGGGCGAAGCGCCGCCGAAATCCGCGGCGTTCACTGTGTCTGCGGAAACAAGCGCCTTGGCCTTTTCGGCGTCGTCGGCAGCCACGGCGGCAAAAAGCCCCTCCTGCGCGGGAGAAAACGACGGCGACGCCTTCAGAATGTCCAGCGCCTCCGGCTGGTATCTCTCCGCCAGGGACACGGGGGTATCGCCTTCAAGGGTCTTTGCCAGCACGTCTGCCCCGGCCCCGCATAGCAGCGTTATCTGTTCGCCTCTCCCCGGCAGCCTGCAGGCGGCGGCAAGGGGGCTGAGAAGCTCGTTGTTCTTCATATTCACGTCCGCCCCTCTTTCCGCCAGCAGCTTAACAGCCCCGGCGGACATCAGGGCCAGCATAAGAGGCGTGTCCCCGTCGCCGTTGCGGGAATCGATATCCGCCCCTTTGTCCAGCAGAAGGCCCATGATATCTTCTCTTCCGAAGGCCGACGCGGTATGGAGGGCCCGGTCTCCTTTCGTATTCACCGCAGCGTTGATATCAAAGCCTTTCTCAAGTATGAGGGAGCACATTTCGGCGTTGCCGGAGACCACCGCCGCTTCCATTATGTGGGAGCCGTTTGCGTTGAGCCGGCCGTAATCAAGGGTCCCGGAGGCAGTGAGCGCTTCCAGGATGTTGTTTTTCCCGGTGAGCATGGCCAGTTCCACGGGAAGCCGGCCGTCGGTCCCGGTGGGAACGTTCATATCCGCTCCCGCGTCCAGGAAAAGCTTCAAAAGCTCCGCCCTGTCCGATTCTATAACGACGCTCAGGGGGGAATTGCCGGTGGTGTCCGTTGCGTGGGCGTCGGACCCCGCCGCCAGCAGCAGAGGTATCACGTCTTCCTTCCCCTCCGCCGCCGCCCGGAACAGGGGGGTCCGTCCGTAGGCGTCCCGAACGGCCACGTCGCCGCCCTTCTCCAGAAACAGGCGTGTATAGGCGGCGCTTGACCGGGCAGCCTCGCACAGAGGAGTATTGCGGGAGGCGTCGCTCATATTGACCCCGGCGCCCCGGGCGATAAGCTGCTCCGCCGCCGCCAGAGCCTTTTCCCCGGCTTCCACGCAGGCTATGAGAGACAGATCGCCGGTTTCGGACAGCAGGTTGGGGTCAGCCGTCTCCACTGCCAGAGCGCCGTCGATATCCCCTTTTCGTATGAGGCTTATGAAATCGTCGGAGGCGTTGGCCCAAAGGGAAACGCAAAACAGAAATACCGCAAAAGCAAGGACCGCCCGCTTCATTTGTCCGCCCCGACTATGTCGTATATCTCCGTGGCGATGCGCCGTATGCGGGAACAAGCCAAAAGGCCGTCCCGCCACCTTTCCGGGATACCTTCCTCGCCGTAAAGTGCGCCCAAAAGAGATCCGGCTATACAGGCGTTGGTGTCGGCGTCTCCCCCCTTGTTTATTATTTCGACGATGGGGGTCTCAAAATCGTCATAATTCATCAGGGCGCTCACGGCGACCTTCAGGCTCAGATAGGTATAGCCCTTGCCGTGTCCGTCCAGCGCGAACCTGCTTACGGGCGTTTCCCTGCCAACAGTGATGACGTCGGCGAATTCTTCGTCGCCTGCGTTATCCCCCAGAGAGTCGCAAAGCAGCTCCCACGCCTCCTCCCGGGTGTTCCCCCGGAGCAGCGCCCACAGCAGGATATTGTGGGCCCGGCAGGACAAAACGCACCTGGGGTCGTAGTGGGTGATGCGGCATATATCGGCGGAAGCGGCGTCCATTCCCGCCGGGTCGTTGTAAAACATCAGGCTCACGGGAGCAGTACGCATGAGCCCGCCGTTGCCGGCGGATGTTCTGCCCATTTTCTCCCAGGCTATCCTGCCGGCGTCGGAGGCGTCGCAGCCGTCTCTGAATTGCCGAAGGGCATACGCGGTGAGTTCGCCCTCGTCCCTGCCGTCGGTATCCTCCCAGCGCACGAAGCGTTTTGCGATATCGTCAAGAACCACTCTTTTGTTTTCTATAAAGGATTCGGCAATACACAGGGCCATGGCGGTATCGTCGGAATATTCTCCCGCCTCAAAGAGGAAGTTATCATAGTAATCCGTCACCTTTTTGCCGAATTCATCAGGGATATCCTTCTCATCCATGAACTGCGTGGGGATCCCCAGGGAATCTCCCACTGCCATGCCCAGCAGGGCGCCGCGGAATCTGCTTAAAGTATCCATTTTTTTCTCCTTTCAGTTTTTGATCTTTATATAAAGCCCGTTCCTGCTCCCGGCGTACCGTTTGTCTTTTACGGCCCTGCCGGGGAGAGAATCGAGCCCCTCGCGTTTTTGTGTTTTTACGTCGGTCACCAGAAAGTAGTATTTTTCCTTTTCCGTAAGGGCCAGAAGCTCTTCCCGGGTCCGGGGCATATACACCTTCCTCTCCGCAAAAAACGGGAAGTTCACCTGCAGCGGGTGCAGACCGTAGCTTATGACGGCCGTGTCCCGGGGCATATCGTCGGGGCGGAAGTCCCGGGAGATGATATAGCCGGTGGTCCCGAGAAAGTCGCTTTTCGTGTCCAGTTCGTCCTTCAGGGTGTCCGGGTCAAGCCCCAGAGCCGGCAGGATGCACACCAAAAGCAGCAGAAAGCCCAGAGACTGGCACACCAGCGCCGGCGCGGGGTGTCCGCCCCTGCGCGCCAGGGCTATGGCCCCGAAAACGGCGAACCACAAGCCGGCAAGCCCCGCAAGGCACCGGACCAAAAGCCCCTGATGCTCCAAAAACCATGGCGCCGCCGCTACGGCCCCTCCCAGCAATACCGAGAGGGCAAAACTGCAGACAAGGGCGGCTTTGGCTCCCCGGCCGGGCCTGTATTCCTCCAGATATTTCCCCACCAGCAGCGCCGCCGCGGGAAAAACGGGAAAGATATACCCCGGAAGCCTGGAATTGATGAAGGTGAACATAACAAAAAGGCTTATGACCCACAGAGAAAGGAACCCTTCGCAGAGCATGGTCTTTTTGGCGCGGCAGTATTTTATGAGGGCGGGCGCCAGAAAAAGGCTCCAGGGCGCCATGCCCAAAAGGATCACCCCCACGTAAATAAAGGGGTTATAGTTGTGGGCAAAATCCTGCCCCAGGGCGCGCTGCAGGTTCTGGTGCATAAAGAATTCGTAAAAGAAACCGCCGTGGGCCCTTTGCATGAGCAGATACCAGGGAGCGGCGACGGCCAGCATGAGCAGAAGACCCGCCGCCGTGTATCTGTCGAACATAAAACGCAGGTCCCGCCGGTATGCGAGAAAACATAAGACCGGCAGTCCGACTATGCCTGCGGCTATCGGCCCTTTGGTGAGAAGGGCAAGCCCCAGGCTCGCGAAGGCGGCAACTATATATTTTTTCTTCAGCCTGCGGGTATAGGTGAGCAGAAAAAGAAACAGCGAAGCGCTGCACCACAGCCCCAGAAGCATATCGGTTATAGCCATTTTCCCCAAAGCGCAGGTGAGCAGGGACAAAGCGAAGGCAAAGCCGGCATACACGGCAGCCCGGGGAGAGAAAAACGTTTTTCCGCAGGCCATAACCAGCCACAAGAGCAAAAGCCCCGCGACGCCGGAAACGGCCCGCATGCCGAAAAGCCTGCCGTCCGCCGGCAAAGCGCCGCGGGCGTCCCAAAGCCGCTGCTCTTGGAAAAACACGTCAAAAAACGCAGAAGAAGCGCATTGGAGCCAATAGGTCATGGGAGGCTTGTCAAAAAAGGGGTCTCCGTTGTAAGCAGGCGTGAGAAGATCGCCGGAAGCGGCCATCTCCCGGGAAGCCGTCATATACATGGATTCGTCCAGCCCCATAGGGGGCACGTTGGCGTTGAAGGCAAAAAACAAAACCAACGCCGAAAGAAATACATAGCCCCGCCAGCGGGCAAACGCTTTTTTTGTCATGGCAACCTCGCATAAAAAAACCCATATTTATTATACCATAAATGAAAAAAACGCCCCGCTCAGGCGGATTTGAAAAAGCAAAAAAAGCCGTGTTTTCCGCGGGGATGACGCGGCTTGATCCCCGTCGTGTCATCTCGTCGCCTTCGCCATCCGACGAAACGCGCAGCGTTTCAGAGCGAAGGCTACGAGATGACGGGGAACGCTGCAGAGTGTTTTCCGGCGGGATGACGCAGACATACATCAGGACCGCCCACGGCCTTTTGTACGGCCCCTTCCATTTGCCTCTGCGCCGGCGTTGCCGGCTTATAATGAACGAGGCAAACGGACCCGACCTGGATCTCTTCCAGCCTTCGCCCTCGGCGCTATGCGCCGGTCGCAAAAGCGAAGGCTACGAGATGACATAAGCGACTTCTATGATTCGGAGATCTCTTACCGGTTCGCCCAAAGGCGAACCGCCGAGATGACACGATCGGCAAAAGCATGTACCCACGCCGGCATTACAGCGCGGGTTTTTTACGGCGAGGGGTTCCTGTAGCGCCAGCTTTCGTCCAGAAAGGCTTCCAGGGCGTCTATGCGGCAGTCCGGGGTGATGCCGTTGCCGGCGGTGATCATGAACCGGCGGCTTTCGGCGAGATAGGTGTCATACATAAAACGCACTTCCCCGCGCACTTCCTCCGCCGATTTCCAGGGTATGGTCTGCTGGACGTCCATGCCCCCCAGGATGCAGATATCCCTGCCGAAACGGCGGGCTATCTCTTTTTCGTCCATGGTGTATTTCTGGATGGGGTGCAGCACGTCGAAGCCGCACTCTATGAGCCCGGGTATCAGGGGCTTTATGTTGCCGCAGGAGTGCAGCCAGGCGTCCATCCCCAGAGAGTGGATACATTCGCAGAGCGTCGTATAATACGGCCGGAAAAACTCGTCGAATATCTTCTGCGAGAAAAACGGCCCGGTCTGCTGGCCTATATCGTCGGAAAACAATATGCCGTCCAGCCGCCCACGCCTGTGGGCTTCCGTGATGGTCTCGCAGTAAAAATCCGTCAGCAGGCCGAACAGCCTGTGCACGTTATCCGGCTCCAGATAATAATCAGTAAGGGCGTTCTCCATGCCTCTCAGGGACCAGTGCCTTTCAAAAAGGCAGTACCACCAGAGCCCCAGCCTGTAGCGGCCGTCGTCTTCCGGGATAAAGGGGAGCACTATATCTCCTCTCACCTTGGGGAACTCTTTTTCTATGCGGTCCATTTCTTCATAAGAGGCGATGGCGATGCTGCTGTCCAGGGCTCCCGACGCGTTGTCGGCGCCGCCCTTCACCCAGGAATACGCCTCCGGATCCTCCGATACGGCAACTGGCATATTTATGCCGATTATCTGCGCGTCGCAGGGGTATTTTTCCAGCAGGGCGGCGGCTTCGGCCCTGTGTTCTCCGAAGGTGTCGGGGTTCACCCACATGTGTATGATCATGGGCACCCGCAGGCTTTCGTCCGAGGTCCCGGCTATCACGCTTTTTATCTGTTGTCTCTTGAGTGGTTCCATATCACAGGTCCTTTATCATTTCCTTCAGGGCTTTTTCCGCCGCTCTTTTGTCTCCGGGAACAAGCTCTCCCGCCAGCACCATTTGCCTCAGCCTCTCTTTTGCCTCTCCCGCCCTTTTGCCCGTGAGCCCGGCAAGAGAGGATATCTCGCTGCCGGAAAGAGGGGAAAGCTCCTTTTCCAGAAGCCCCGGCGCCGCCAGACGATCCAGGCGCTCCTTCATCTGCCCGAACCTGTCCAGCCCGGTATCATAAGAGTTTTTGTCCGCTTCCATCAGCAAGAGCAGCCGGGGGAGTATATCCCGGTTTCTGTGGATACATTCCCGGAACTCACTGTCGGTCTCTGCCCTGAAAAAAGAGTTGTGCTCTTCTATCAGCCGGCAGGCGTCCTGTATCCGGGCTTTCGGGAATCTCAGGCGGGCGAGGATCTCCGCCGCCGTTTTAGCGGAGGCGGCGGCGTGTCCGGGGAACCTTCCCTCCGGGGTCATCACCGCAGGCTTGGAAACGTCGTGGAGCAAAGCGGCAAGCCTCAGCGGCGCGTCCGGCAGCCGTTCCGCCACCCGCAGGGTATGCTCCCACACGTCGCAGCCGTAGCCTTTTCCCGCAGGGCAGCCGGCCAGGGGGCAAAGCTCCGGTATGACGTATGCCGCAGCGCCAAGGCGGAGAAACAGCTCCAGCCCTTTCCGGGGCGACGGCATAGAGAGCAGTTTTTCGAGCTCGTCGCGTTTTCGTTCCGCCGAAAGGGTCTCAAGCCCTTCCGCCGCCCTCTCTGCGCCGGCGCAAAGCTCCGGGAGCGGCTCAAAGCCGGGAAGCGATGCGTATCTTACGGCTCTCAGTATCCGCAGCGGGTCCTCGCAAAAGGACGCATAAGGCTCTCTGCAGGTGCGCAGGACCCTGTTCTGCAGGTCGTCGAGGCCCATCCCCGTGGGGTCCAGAAGTTCTCCGGTAAAAAGGTTTTTATAAAGAGCGTTCACGGTGAAGTCTCTGCGGAAGGCGTCTTTTTCGATATCTGCGGGCAGCACCTCCGGAAGGCGGCTGCCTTTGGAATAGGCGTCCGTCCTGGCGCCGGTGACTTCAACGAGAAAGCCCCTGCAGTATATTTTGGCCGTATTGAACCGCGGCAGAAACACGGGCCTTTCCCCGGCTCCCTTTTCCGAAAGGAGCCTCACCAGAGCGCAGGCGTCTCCCTCGGCCATAAGGTCGGGGTCCACGGGCCGAAGCCCCAGCAGCCTGTCGCGCACCGCTCCGCCCACCAGATAGACCCTGTTTTCAAATGCCGTCCCCGAAAGGGCGTTTTGTATATCTTTCAGCAACGCTTCCATTTGCATTCAACGCTTCTATATGCTATAATTTTTGTGGAAAACACACATAAGTATTATACATAAAAACAGGTCTTCTTTCAATAAGGGGGCCGGGAGGCAGGGATGAAACAAACGATAACCTTTGCCATATTGCTTTTGGCTGCCGGCGCCATATGTTTCGGAGCGAATTATTCTCCCGACAAATCCGGCAGCTTCAGGCTTCCTCCCAGAAACAAAAAGGAAGTGAAGATCATAGCCAACAGGGGCTATTCCTCCAATTTTCCCGAAAACACCATGCTGGCTTTCGGCAAGGCGGCCGAGACAGGCTGCGACATGATAATGCTGGACGTCCGCAGCACAAAAGACAACGTGCCCGTGGCTCTGAAGGACGCCTCTCTTGACAGGACCACCAACACCTTCGGCGACATCAAGAGCAAAACCTTTCAGGAGCTCACAGCCTTCCGGGCGGGATACAGCGAGATCTTCGGGCAGCAGTTCGCCGAAGAAGGCATACCCTCCCTTGAGGAGGTGTTCGGGACCTTCCGTAAAAAGAGGCTGATGCTGAATATTTACAGCAGCTTTGACACTCCTCTGGTGCGGGAAGCCATGCGGAAAACCAAATACTCCGAAAAGAACGCGATCCTCACCTTCAATAACCCGGAGGATATAAGCACCGCCCGTGGCGCAGGCTTCAGGGGCGAGATATTCTTCAGAAGCCCTCTGGAAGATTATTTCAGGGCCCAGGACAGAAGCGTATTCATAGCAAACGCCAAAAAGAACGGGGCAAACGGCTTTGTGGTGTCCTACTCCGATATGTTCGGGGTCCTGGACCAATCCAAGCGGGGCGTGTTTATGGTGCAGTGCGCCAAAAACAGGCTGCCGGTCTACGTCATCGGCTCCTCCTCCACTCTGGATATACAGGCGGCCATGGAGTATCAGCTGCGGGGCCTTATCGGCAAAAAGGGCTACACAGGCAAATTTGCGGGGGTAATAACCCCCGACCCGGGAAGGGCGATGCTCATAGCCGGACGGCTGAAGGCAGGAGTAATAAAATAAATGCTTTCCGAAGCATAACGCCGGATCCGCTTTTGCGGCCGGCGTTTTTTTTCGCCGTCATATCGGCTTGACCCCACAGCGTCATCCCGGCGGAAGTCTTGGTTGTTGCGGTCATCCCGGCGA
>JAGDAG010000008.1 GCA_017959625.1 Abditibacteriota bacterium
AAGGGGTCCGATATGCAAAAGCTCAGGACGCCGGAGTTCCTGGGCTTCAGGAACGTGAGGGCCTTCCGGGGGTCGTGGACCCTGAGCATATGCCCCGCGATGACGGTCCGCCGGGTGAGACGGGGGTTGGGCATATTGTCAAAGAGGTCCGTATCCGGGGGCAGCTTCAGCTCGAACCTTGCGCCGGGGTATTCCTTTCTCAGGGCTCCCAGCAGCAGTTCTGCGTCCTGCCGGCGGGGATAGTAAAGCTCCGGTATATCCAGAAACTTTTCCTCACCTTTATCCCTGAAAACGTATATGCAGCCCGCCGCCGGCGCGCCGGCGGCGTCCGTGATATAAGCCCCCCTCAGGCTTTCCGAGGAGAACAGCCCGGGATAGCTGAGCCACCAGAAGCGGTTTCGCACGTTGGGGCCGTTGTACCGGGAAAAGCATCTGCCGTAAAGGGCGGGTATGGCCTCCGGCGCTTCCGGGCTGTCATAAAACAGAGGGGCGGCTTCACAGTCTGCAAAGGCTTCTGGCCCGGCGCTGCATTCTAAAGCGCTGCCGCCGATCTCCCAGCCGTATTTGCGGTAAAAAAAGTATTCGAAGGGCCACAGGCATGAGAGGTGCACGTCCCTTTCGAGAAACAGGCGGTGGCACTCCTTCAGGCAGGCGGCGCACATGCCCTGCTTCCTGTACCGGGGGCGGGTGGCCACGTAGCCTATGGAGGCCTGGGGCACGGGAACGCCGTCGATATACACCGGCGCCGGAGCGGCGCTGAGGCCCGAGGCGGCAAGGCAGTCCGGGGCGTCCGCTATAATGAGGTATTCCGGCCCGCAGTATTTGCGTATGAAGCCCACTCTCTCCGAGCCGCTTCCCCGGCCGAAGGCGGACGACATGCAGTTTTTCAGCGCCAGCTCCTCCCGGGGGCTCGTCACTCTGTGTACCTGATACATCTCTTCTCCTGTTGCTGTTCTATTATTATTATATCACAAAAAATTACCGCTATGCCCCTTTAACCGGGCTCCACGTGGCTCCTGAAGGCGCCCCGGAGGGGCTGCAGGGCCTGCAGCAGGGGCAGGGCCTCCGGGCCGCAGGACATCATGTCTCCGCAGTTTTCCGGGCCGAGCCTCACGCTGCCGTTGTAGAACCGGGAGAAGCACTGTATGGTGGTGGCCACCGGGTTCACCCCGTTCCAGGGGAGGATCTCCGGCGAAGGGCCGTCCCAGCGGACAGTAAAGCGCCGGGGGCTCTCCTCAAAGGGGTCCTCTATGGAAAAGCTCAGGGTCCCGCTCTCGCGGGGCTTCAGAAAGGCCAGGGCCTTTTCCGGACAGTGCACCCGGAACTGATGGCCCGCGCTGACGGTCCTGACAAGGAGCCGGGGGTTGTCCATAAGGTCAAAGACCCGGGCGTCCGCAGGCAGGGTAAGGGCGAGTCCGAAGTCCGGCCAACGCTTTTTCAGGGAGCCCATGAGCTGCCGGAAGTCTCCGGCGCTGCCGAAATACAGCTCTTCTATGCGCAGGCGTTTTGCGTCTTTGTCCTCCCGGAATATGCACCCCGCGAAGGGGGCGCCGTCTTCGCCCTTGATATACGCGCCCTTCAGGCTGCCGGAGGCGAAGAGGAAGGGGTAATGCGTCCACCACAGGGCGTTGCGGACCGTGGAGCCGTTATATTTTGCAAAGTGCCGGTCGTAGAGGCCCCTGATCGCGGCCGGGTCCTGAGGGTCGTCAAAGAGGAGCTCCGGGCCCTCATACTCGCAAAAGGCCTCGGGAGCCGCCACCACGTCCATGTAACTGCCGCCGATCTCCCAGCCGCTCATGCGGTAAAAATAGTAGGCGAAGGGGGACAGGCTGGAGAGATGCACGTCCCGCTCCAGAAAGAGCTCGTGGCATTTTTTCAGGCACAGGGTGGCCATGCCCTGCTTTCTGTATTCCGGCAGGGTGCCTACCTCTCCTATGGCGGCATGGGGCACCGCCACTCCGTCTATATAAACCGGCGAGGGTATGGTGTTTATGCTGGAGGCCGGCCGGCCGTCGCCGCTTTTGGCAAACACCAGCCAGTCCCTGCCGAAGCAGAGCCTGACAAAATCAAATTTGGCGTATATAACGTCTTTTACCTTTTTGCCGAAGGCGCCGACCATGACGCGCCTGACGGCGGCTTCGTCGCTTTTTGAGGTGATGATGTGGGCAGAGTTCACGGGCTTCTCCGAATATGTATTTACTTTATTATAGCACATATAAGGCCGGGGCGGATAAGGTTTGCCCGGAAAAAGCAAAAAACCGCCCGGCAAGAGGCCCTTGGCGGGAGTTCGGACTGTTGCGGTCATCCCGGTGAAAGCCCCGGCTGTTGAGGGTCATCTCGGCGGTTCGACTTTTGGCGAACCGGTAAGAGATATCCTTGTCATAGAAGTTGCTTCCGCCCACGGCCTTTTGTACGGCCCCCCCATCTGCCTTTCGCGCCGACACAGTCGGCTTATAATGAAAAAGGCAGATGGTGCCCCCGAAGGTCTCTTACCGGAAAATGCCTGAAACGCATCCGCGTTTCATCGGTGTACATTTTCCGCCGAGATGACGC
>JAGDAG010000101.1 GCA_017959625.1 Abditibacteriota bacterium
AGGTGCCTCCCTTCTTTACGGCGTCATTCAAGAGAGTAAGAGCGGCGGTGTTGCCGGGGCCGCCTATGTGGGATATGCCCATTGCCTCAAATATCTCGCCTACGGAATCCCCCACGGCGGGAGTGGGGGCCAGGGACAGGTCCACTATGCCGAATTCGGCCCCTATCTCTTTTGCGGCTTCCCTTCCCAGCATCTCGCCTACCTTTGTGACCCGGTAAGCCGTGTATTTGATCTCTTCGGCAATGGCGGCAAGATCGATGTTTTCCGTGTTCTCCACGGCTCTTTCTATGGCGCGTTTCACGACTCCCGGGCCCGATACTCCGATATTTATCACCGTTTCCGGTTCGCCGATACCCTTGTAGGCGCCGGACATAAAGGGATTGTCTTCGGGCATATTGGAAAAAATGCTCAGCTTGCAGCAGCCGAAGCCGTCGTGGTCTTTGGTGGCCTGCGCGATCTCCTTCAGCTTGTGCCCCAGAAGGATAAGGGCGTCAACGTTGATCCCTGCTTTCGTGGAGGCTGCGTTCACCGATGAACAAAGCCGTTCCGTATGGGAAAGGACGTAGGGCAGCGATTCGATAAGGGCTTTGTCCGTGTTGGTCATTCCCTTCTGGACCATGGCGCTGTAGCCTCCGATTATATCTATGCCGGCTTCCGCTGCGGCGCCGTTGAGGGCTTCGGCAAATTTATAAAGTTCTTCTATGCCGTGGCCGCTCAGAACGTCTGCGGCGGGGCTTACGGCAACGCGCCTGTTCACCACCGGGATGCCGTATTTTCTTGAAATCTGGTCGCATATCCCGGGGAGGGGCGAAGCAAGCCTCACTATCTTTTCTCTTGCAAGGCGGCAGGCTGTGTTTATGTCTCTGTCCGAACAATCAAAAAGGTCTATGCCCATATTTACGGCGCGGACGTCCAGCTTTTCGTTCTGGATCATTTTGATGGTGGACATTATATCTACTGTTGCTATCATAAAAAACTCCCGAAACTTATCATTTATATTATAGCATATCGGATATGCTGTTTTCAGCCGGCGGATACGGAAGCGGGAAGAGCGGAGGCCTTTCATTTGCGGCCGTTTTTCTGTTTTTTATCTGCAGGCGGGGCCACTATGGAGGGAATGTATGGTATAATTAATTGAGTTATGCTCATAAAACAATACATAGACTGTCGAGGATGATAAAGTGATAAAAAAAGAACAGCAGGGAAGGCTGACGGACGGGACGCCCGTTTTCAGCTACACTCTTTCCGCAGGCAAAATGGAAGCCGTTATTCTCAGTTACGGAGCGACCCTTGCATCCTTTAAGGTGGGAGCGACGGACGTGATCCTCGGTTATGATTCCTTTGAAGGTTACGTAAGCGGGAATTCCAGCCAGGGGGCCACCGTAGGCAGATATGCCAACCGCATTGCCCGGGGGGCGTTCGATCTTCACGGCAAAATATACCGTCTGGACGCTAACGAGGCTTCCACGGGCTGCCATATCCACGGCGGCGTCCGGGGCTTTTCCCGCTGCAGCTGGAGCCTTGAGGAGCTGCGGGACGGCGAGAAGCCTTCGCTGGCCCTTACTTATGCATCTCCCGACGGCGACCAGGGTTATCCCGGGGCCCTTTTTGTGACTGTCACCTTTACCCTTTCGGAATGTTCGCTGGATATTTCCTACAGGGCGGAGACCGACAGGCCCACCATATGCAATCTCACCAACCACAGTTATTTCAATCTTGCAGGAGAGGGAGACTGCCTGGAGCACAGCCTGCAGCTTTTTGCGGACAAGTGGCTTCCGGTGGACAAAAGCTTTATCCCCGTCCGCATCGCTTCCGTAAAGGATACTCCCTTTGATTTCACGCTTCCCAAAGCCATAGGCTGCGACATTTTTGCAAAGGACCCGCAGCTGGAAATAGTGGGGGGAGGCTACGACCACAACTTCATACTGTCCGGCGACCGTTCGTGGAAAAAGGCGGCTGTGGCCTTTTGTCCCAAAACGGATATCACCATGACGGTCTCTACCGATCTGCCCGGAGTGCAGCTTTATACGTCCAATATGCTGGATGAGCCCCGGGGCAAAAACGGGATGCCGCTTTTCAAACATCAGGGCTTCTGCCTTGAGACCCAGTTCTGGCCGGATACTCCCAACCATCCCGATTACCCGTCCTGCGCGCTGGAGCCGGGCGAAGTATATGAAACGCATACCGAATTCAGTTTTGAGGCAGGTGATTAAAAATGTTTGACTCTGTTTCCCTTAACGGCCCCGACTGGCTCATCAACTATTATGACGGCCAGTACGGAAACTGGCGCGGAGCCGTGCTTCCCGATGCATCCTCCGAAGGCTTTATGCCGGCAGAAGTGCCCGGAGATATACATCTCGATCTTCAGCGGACCGGCAGGCTTCCCGACCCGTATTACGGCGAAAACGTCCTCACACACCGCTGGGTGGAAGAGATGGTATGGGTCTACAGAAAAACCTTCAGCGTGTCGGAAACCGACGCCAAAAGGTATTCCCGCCTGGTATTCCTGGGGCTGGATACCCATGCTTTCATTTATCTCAACGGCGAGGAGATAGGTTTTCACAACAACTGTTTTTCTCCCTGCATGATAGACGTATCCGGAAAGCTGAAGGCCGGCGAAAACCTGCTGGCAGTAAGGATAGATTCGGGCCTCTACTATTCATACGATAAAACCAGAAAATACAGCGGCGGCAACGCTTTTATTTCCACCAACCGTCCGTGGATAAGGAAGCCTCAGTACCAGTTTTCCTGGGACTGGAACCCCCATCTGGTGAACGTGGGCATATGGAAGGGCGTCAGCCTGGAGTTTTCCGACGGCGTCTTTCTTTCCCAGATAAGCATGAATGTCGATATAGCCGACGATCATAAAAAGGGCTTCGTCCAGGTGAACGCCTTTGTTTACAACCCGGGCAAAAGCGCCGTTAAAGGCGTTCTCCGGGCTGCGACGAAGGGGGCAGAGGCTTCGCATGAATATGATTTTGCGCCCGGGACAGGCAAATACTCCGTGCTGCTCACGGTGGACGGACCGCAGCTGTGGTATCCGGCGCCGGATGAAAGGCAGCCTCTTTATGAAGTCACCTGCGAAGTTATTGCCGGGGATACGCTGGTTTCCGACAAAAGAAACACGGGCTTCAGAAAGGTGGAGATAGACAGATCTCCCCATCCCGTGAAAGGCGATTATTTCGTTCTCAACGTCAACGGAGAACAGGTGTTCGCCAAAGGCGGCAACTGGGTGCCTCAGGATATGATAGGGGCGGCGGTGGACAGAGGCAGGATCCGGGAATGCGTCCGCCTCGCCGCCGAAGCCAATTTCAACCTGCTGCGCATTTGGGGCGGCGGCTATTACGCCGACCATGATTTTCTGGACGCCTGCGACGAAATGGGCCTATTGGTGTGGCACGATGCCATATTTGCCTGCGCCCAGTATCCCGCGGAGGATCCGGATTTTATGGCCAACGTCACGGAGGAGCTCACCTATCAGGTGAGGGAGCTTTCCAACCATCCGAGCCTGGGAGTATGGTGCGGCAACAACGAGCTTGACTGGCTAACCACCAGGGTCACCGCTCCCGATACCGCGATATATCTGCGAAAGCTTCCGCGGATCATAGACGAAGAGGATCCAACGAAACCGTACTGGCCCTCCAGCCCCTACAGCGAACACGGCTGGGATCCCAACGAATTCACCACCGGCGACCAGCATCCCTGGGAGGTATCTCTCGGAGGCGGCGATTTTTACAACTATCATAAATACAGAAACTACGACTGCCGTTTCCCCAACGAGGGCGGAGTTCTGGCCCTTTCGGATATAGAGGATCTCAAGCGATATATCCCGGAAGACCGGCTTTCCGCTTTTTCCCGGGACATGATCCTTCACGACAACGCCTTCGGCTTCAAGGAACCGGACTTCCTGAAATACTGGACGGGCCTCGATCCGGAGAAGATCTCCCTTAAAGACTACGGGATACTGTCCGGCGCGGTCCAGAGCGACGCGCTGTATGAGTATATCTCCAATTTCAGGGGAAGGATGTTCGATTCCGCCAGCGCCGTTTTCTGGATGTATAACGATTCCTGGACTGCCTGCAGAAGCTGGACCATAGTGGATTATTATCTGAACAAAAGGCAGGCGTATCATCCTGTCCGCCGCGCCTTTGAACCTGTGAACGTTTTTCCGGTGCTCCAGGACGGCATGATCCGCATAGTTTGTGTGAACGATACTCCCCGGGACTATTTCGGGAAACTCGTTTACGGCAAATTCAATACGGCGGAGATCGAATCCCGCAGAGAGATATCCGTCATGATACCTGCCCGGGGCAAGATCGTGGCGGACGAATGGTACAGCGACGAAAGGGCGGTTTACACCATTCTTGACAATAAGCTTCAGAACGCCCTTACCTTCAGAAGGCAGTGCGAGCTTGATTTCGGAGCGCTATCGGTGGATATAAAGGCAAACGGCGATGAGATCGTCTTTGTTTCGGACAGATACGTCTGGAAGGTGTATCTGCCTTCGGAATGCATGCCGGAGGACAATATGTTCGACCTTCTTCCCGGGATCGGTTATACGGTGAAATGCAAAACGATCCCCTCCTTTGATAAAATAGCCTTTGGCTCGGGTATCATAACAGATAACAGGGAGGCCCGATAAATGATCTCTTGTGTAAATTTAAACGGAAACGACTGGAAAATAAGAAACTTCTGGGGGCAGCCCGACAACTGGCGAAGCTTTGTCGCCCCCGATTGCCCCCTTCACGGCTTTATCAACGCCGGGGTGCCGGGAGAGATACATCTCGATCTTGAAAAGGCGGGTATCATAAAAGACAGCCGCATAGGGGAAAATTCTCTTGATAACCGATGGGTGGAACAGGATATATGGGTTTACAGAAAAGAGTTTTTTGTAAGCGAAAATGAGATCAGAAAATACGCGCGTCTTGTGTTTGAGGGCGTGGACACCAACGCCGTTTTCTTTCTTAACGGAGAAGAGATAGGCTCTCACAACAACTGCTTTTATCCCTTTGCCGCCGACGTGTCCGGAAAGATAAGGCCCGGCAGGAACGTGGTGGCCGTCCGTATCGATTCCGGCCTGTATCCCGCCTACGCCAAGCCTCACAAGTACGTTTACAGCGAGGCCGATTACCTTACCAACAGGGCGTGGATCCGCAAGCCCCAGTATCAGTTTTCCTGGGACTGGAACCCCCATCTCGTTAACGTGGGGCTTTGGAAGCCGGTCCGCCTGGAGTTCTCGGACAACGTTTTTGCGGAACAGATCTCGGTGAGGAGCGAGGTATCCGACGACCTTTCCGAAGCAAAGCTTTTCGTGCGGTGTTTTATAGACGCGAAAGCGGAAACGGCCGGCAGGATCAAAGCCCGGACGAAAGGCGCCGACGGCGTGACCGAATGCCGTTTTGCCGAAGGCGCCGGGGAATACGGCCTGGAGCTTGTGATAAAAGACCCGGAGTTGTGGTATCCGCGGCCTTACGGCAAACAATATCTGTACGATGTGGAGATAACCGTTGAGGCTGAAGGGGAAACCGTTTGTTCCTGCGAAAAACGCATTGGCCTCCGGAAGATCGACCTGGACAGAAGCAGGCATCCGGAGAAAGGCAATTATTTTATAATAAAAGTCAACAACGTTCCCGTATTTGCCAAAGGAGGCAACTGGGTGCCTCAGGACATAATAGGGGCCAGGACCACCCGTGAGCACACGAGAAAAAACGTGAAGCTTGCGGCAGAGGCCAACTTCAACACCCTGAGAGTGTGGGGCGGCGGCTATTACGCCGACCACGACCTGCTGGAGGCCTGCGACGAATACGGGATAATGATCTGGCACGATTTCATTTTTGCCTGTTCCCAGTATCCCGGCGACGACTGGGGCTTCGTTCAAAACGTGATGAAAGAAGCGACGTATCAGGTGCGCGAATTGAGCATGCACGCTTCCCTTTCCGTATGGTGCGGAAATAACGAGCTGGAGTGGCTGTGCAGCGTTCCCTTTGTCATGGAGAGGACCCATATCCCCGATTATTCCCTGTTTCATCAGAGGCTGCGGAACATCGTCGAGGCCGAGGACCCCTCAAAGCCCTATTGGCCGTCCAGCCCGTATTCGGAACGCCTCACCGACCATAACAGCGAATTCACCGGCGATCAGCATCCCTGGTCCGTGAGCATCACGTCTCCCGAGACCGCCGCGGATTACTGGCAGTACCGGGATATGCAGTGCCGTTTTCCCAACGAAGGCGGCATCCTTTCCGCATCCACGATTTACGCCATGAAAAAATATCTGCCGGAAGAAGAGATCTCTCTGGGAAAGAGGGGATGGATCCATCATGAGAACGCCCTTTCCGCTTCGCCTTACGGAAGCTCCCGGGCCTTTGTCCGGAAATGGACGGGGCTGGACCCCGATTCCATGAGCTGCGGGGATTATATCTTTTTCTCCAACGCTCTCCAGGCCGACGGCCTTTACGAATATATATCCAATTTCCGCGCCAGGAAGTTCGACTCTTCCAGCGCCATATTCTGGATGTATAACGATTCCTGGAATGCGGTGCACAGCTGGACCATCGTTGACTATGCCCTTGAAAAACGGCTTTCATATTATCCCGTAAGAAACGCTTTCAGCCCCGTGGCGGCGTTTCCGGTGCTGCAGGACGGAAAGGTGAGGATCACAGCCGTAAACGATACCGGAGATGATTTTTCGGGAAAGATCGTATACGGACGCTTTGACGCAAAAGGGCAGCTCTCCAAAAATGAAGCGGATATCTTCATAAAAGCCAACGGAAAGGCCGTTGCCGATGAGTGGGACCCCGACGGGAACAACGCTTACGCAGCGCTGTATTCCGAAGACGGCGAGGTTTCCCAGAACAGGCTCATGCTGCAGAGATATAACGAATTCCTGCCCGAAGAGCCAAGGATATCCGTAAAGGAAGAAAACGGCTGCTATATATTTGAAAGCCCCGTTTACGTGTGGAAGGTTTGCCTTGATTTTGAAGATCAGGAAAGCTGCGATGATAATATGTTCGACCTGATACCCGGCGTTCCCAAAAGGGTCCGCTGCGCCGAAAGGCCGGAGGTGCGGACGCTGTCCGGGGTTTACAGGGCCCTTGCGGAAAAAGCCGGCGCCGGCAAGTGACCCTTCGCCGGGGGCCGTACTGCTTTACAGGCCGGGCGTTAATCTTGTATAATATAATTGAATAAGCTACGGAGGCATTCTGCCATGATCATAAAAAACACCTGGACAGCCCAGGTCACTCCTTTCGACCCCGACGGCGGTATCGATTGGGAAGGGCTCAGGAAAAACATCAGTTTTCAAATGAGCCAGGGGATAACGGGAATAGTAGCGGTGGGGACCACCGGCGAATCTCCCAGCCTTTCCTGGGACGAACACAACAGAGTGATAGCGGAAACCATATCTTTATGCAAAGGAAAGGTAGGGGTGATCGCGGGCACCGGCAGCAATTGCACCGGCGAAGCTATTGAAAGCAGCCGTTATGCCGCCGGGGACGGAGCGGACGGCCTGCTTCTGGTGGATTGTTATTACAACGGCCCTTCGTCATCGGAGCTGAGAGACGAATATTACGGCAGGATAGCCGAAGCCGTCCCCGAGGCGGAATGCATACCCTATATAGTTCCCGGCAGGACCGGGACCTCTGTCCAGCCGGCGGACCTGGCGCTGCTTTGCCGGAAGTATAAAAACATAAACGCCGTAAAGGAAGCGTCGGGCAATAAGGAAAACATGAAGCTCACCAGACGCCTGTGCGGAGACGGTTTTTCCATAATCAGCGGCGACGACGGCCTGACCTGCGAACTGATACTGGATAAGGACATACGCTGCAACGGAGTCATCTCCGTGGTGTCGAACATCGCGCCGGGAGCCCTTTCCAAAATGGTGTCTTATGCTCTGGAAGGCGATCGTGAAAAAGCCGAAGCTCTGGACAAGACTCTTCGGCCGCTTCATGATATCGTGGGCGTGGCAGTGGAGAACAAACGGGATATACCGGGCTACGGTATAGTCACCGTGAAGGATAAATACCGGAACCCGCTCCCTACCAAGGTTTTGATGAACGTTCTGGGCATGCCCTCCGGCCCCGCAAGGCCTCCTCTGGGCAGAATGAGCGCGGAAGGGCTCAGGGTGGTAAGGGCCGCTGTTTCGTCCGTAAAGGAAAACCATCCGGAGATCCTTGCTCCCGTGTGTGACTTTTACGGGGTCGATGCTTTTGCAAGGATAGAAGACGACGATATCTGGAACTCGATGCTGTGATATGAAAAGGCTTGTCTTATTTCTTTTCGCGCTTTTCTTTTGCATACCGGTTTTTTCCGCCGATATGCAGACGCCTGTCACCCTCAGGCTCAACGGCGAACGCTTTTACGTTATATGCGACGCCCTTTCCAAGCAGACCGGATACGATATCGCTGCCGGCAGAGAGGCTGCCGACTGGACCGTTTACGACCGCCGCGGATTCATTTCCGTAGATAACGTCCCTCTCGGCGTCCTGCTGGATACCATCTGCGAAGTGTTCAATTTTTCATATTCTGTGGACGGGAATACCATAATACTTTCCCAGACCCAGGAGCAGATGAAAAACGAAGCCGAACTGGTGGTAAAGCAGGTGGTGAAGGAAAGGGAAGAACAAGCCACCAAAAAGACGCGGGGCGTCGAACAGATCAAAAAATATGCCGCCGATCCGTCTCCGGAAAACAAGACCGCGTGCCCTTACGGATATATCCTCGGCACCACCTCCTTCGGAAAAGCGGCCGCAAGCCTGACGGACGACCCCATACTCGGGCCGGCGGTAGTGGGCGATAATACTTCCAAATTCGTTTATTCGGAGCTTCCCGAAGAATCGCAGAAAAGGATAAAAGAGCTTGCCGAAGCGTATAAAGAGCTGGACAGCGAAACGGACCTGGGGCTGTTCAAAACGCCGAAAAGGCTGATAGTGGTCATCAACAGGCCAGCCCCCGACGAAAACAACCTCATCGATACCGAAACAGTATTGAGCCGCGTTTCCGTCATGCTTTCCCCGGACGAAAACCTGTCCGATCTGTCCCACGAGGAACTGAAGGAATTTGCCAGCAAGACCGAGATAGATCTTCTGTATCCGGAAAACAGGTTCACCAACGTTGTGGCCAACGCCCTGCTGGATCTCCGCGCCGGCAAGGACCGGGAAGCCGTTGCCGAAAGCATGGAAGCCCAGCTGAAATTTGCCGTAAACGATGCGGAAGGCAAAAAGCCGGATATGAGCAAAATGACCGGCGAAGGCTTCGATAAAACCGTCAATCTGTATTCCGAATTCAAAAAAGACCGCATCAGCTTCAACGAGGTGCTTATGGTGGCCTCGGTGAGAAGCGGCGTAAATATAGTCGCCGACTGTTTTTACAGAAGCTCCATAGATATCTCCAACAGATCGGAGCATTTTTCCGACGTTATAATGAGGCTTTGTATCACCTACGGACTGGATTATGACGTAAAAAACAACATCCTTACCCTGAAGGACAAAAAATGGTATATGTTCCGGGCCGGCGAGATAGCTTCGGACTGGCTGGATTATTGGGAGGAGCTGGCCGAACTCCAGCGCGGATATTCCCTTGAGGTCCTTATCGAGATGGCTGCCCTCACAGATCTGCAGATAGATTATGAACTCTCTCTCTCCCCTCAGCTCAACAAACAGTTCGACATGAACTCCCGCAACCGGAAGCGCCAGGATCTGATAAATACCAGGGAAGTGAGAAACAAACGCGACATACTCAGGTTTCTGGGTTCCTTTTCCGAAGAACAGAGAAAGGAGTTTTTTGAAGCAAAGCAGGAAGCCCTGGAAAGCCTGGCAAAAAACGACAATTCTCTGCAGCCCGGGACCCCGCTTTTAGTGGGGAAGATATCCGCTTCTTCTCTCTCCGAAGAACAATGGGAGCTTTTTGAAAAGGCCCTGATGGCCCAGAACGTGAATTACAAAAAACAGAAAAGAGCGTCTCAGGTGATAACCATGTCCAGGACCATAGGCGATTACGTGGATTACGAGATCCACATGCAGCCCGACCTTACCGGCGAAGGCTATACCCTGGTCATCAGGACCAATAATATCATCAAGGATGACGTTTATCTGAAAAAATGAACCGCCGGAGGCCGATATGCTTAAAAAAATATGTTTTCTGTCTGTTCTTTTTCTGCTTGCCGCCGCGGCTTACGCCCAGGTGGAGGTCACAGTATATAATCAGGGCTACGCTCTGGTAAAGGACGTAAGAGGGGTGACCGTAAAGAAAGGGATCGATACCGTATCCTTTGCCGACGTGGCGTCCCGTATCGAGCCCCAGAGCGTGCTTTTCAAATCGCTTTCGGGTTCCTTCGACATACTGGAACAGAATTACCGCTACGACCTGATGAATTCCCGCACTATCCTCAACAAGCTGATAGGGGAGAGGGTGATCCTTGAGGACGGCGCCGAGGGCACCCTTATCTCGGCCCCGGGGACGGACAACGCCTCCGGAGCGGGGACCATCGTTAAAAAAGACGACGGCAATATCGTGATCAGCCCGAAGATCAAAGAGACCAAAAAGATCCCGGAGGGCCTTATCGCCCGTCCCACCCTCAGTTGGCTGATAGAAAGCGGCGAGACAAAGTCCCATACCTGCGAACTCAGCTATATCACCCAGGGCATAGGCTGGAACTGCGATTACGTTCTGCTGGTGAACAAAGATGACACTCTTGGCGACATCAACGGCTGGGTGACCATCGACAACAAATGCGGCGCCGATTTCAAAAACGCTCAAATAGCCCTTATCGCGGGAGACGTGGAGAGGCCCGCGCAGCCCGAACCGGTATATGAAGTTTACGATATGGATTACGCGGCGGAAGCAAAGCCCATGCGCAACGATTTTAAGGAAGAGAGCTTTTTTGAATATCATCTTTACAAGCTGGACCGTAAGTCCGACGTCCTTAATAACGAGTCCAAGCAGCTGGCGCTCCTCTCCGCCAACAACGTCAGGGTAGAGAAGAAGCTCACCTATTCCCCGTCCCAGAGAAGCTGGTGGTTCGTAAGGGACCTGGATCCCGAAACTGCCAAAAACGGCTTTGCCACCCGTACCGACGTCAAGGTGGAGGTGACCATGGAGCTTTTGAACTCCAGGGAAAACAATATGGGCATGCCCCTGCCCAAGGGCAAGGTGAAGGTGTATAAGCTGGATTCCGCCGGAAGCCAGCAGTTCATAGGCGAGGATTCCATAGACCACACTCCCAAAGACGAGAAGGCAGATCTGTTTCTGGGTTCCGCCTTCGACGTCACCGGCACTTATTCCATGACCGATTTCAAAAAGCCCGAAAAGAACGTGTATATGGAGACCTACAAGGTGACTCTTGCAAACCACAAGGATGAAGACGTAGTGGTGGACGTTTACGAGCGCGTATGGGGCGACTGGAAGGTGGTCTCTTCCGACGTCGAGCATAAAAAAATAGACGCCCAGACCATCACCTTTCCCGTGAAGATAGCCGCCGATTCCACGGCGGAGCTGACGTATACCATA
>JAGDAG010000102.1 GCA_017959625.1 Abditibacteriota bacterium
GCCACGGTTATCAGATCGTCCGGACAGATATGCAGACAGCGGCCCCAGGGGCGGCAGTCCTCATGCCGGCAGCCCCGCCGGCACAGGCCGCAGTTTTTGCAGCCCCGTTTTTGAAACAGCTCCGGCTCCGGAGCCTGCCCCTCGGGATTGTGGCACCACAGGCACCTCAAAGGGCACCCCTTGAAAAAAACCGTGGTCCTTATGCCCCTTCCGTCGTGAAGGGCAAATTCTTTTACGTCGAATATTATCGCTTTTACCGTATCCGGTCCGCTCACGTTCCTCTCCCTGCGTTTTTTCTTCGGTCTTATCATACGCTTTGCCTGGCGGGCAAAAAGCGTCGCCGGACAGGGTCCGGCCTGTCCGGCGTGTCTGCCAAAAGTCTCCGGCGCTACACGGCATACTCCTGCCGCGCCAGCACGTGATCCTGATATTCCCTGTCCAGCTCCACGAAATAGGCGCTCCAGCCCCAGATGCGCACCACCAGTGAGCGGTGGTTCTCGGGATGCACCTGGGCGTCCCTCATAGCCTCCGGGTTTACGGAGTTCAGCTGCAGCTGGTGCCCCCCTCTTTCTATGAAATACTGCACCAGCCGGGCCACCTTGTCTATGCTGTCTTCTTTTGCAAATATGCTGCCGGCAAATTCCAGTGTGAGGGGCCCCCCGTTGGGAACGCTTCGGTAGTTTTGCTTGGTGAAGGAGCGTATCACGGAAACCGGCCCCTTTGCCGCCGTGAACAGATTGGGTGAAAAGTTGGTGCCGAAGGGCTCGTTTTTCCTTCTGCCGTCGGGGGTGGCTCCCACCTCGGCGGCGTGCCACAGATAATACATGGCGGTGGCGGTGCCTCCCTTCCAGATGCCTCCCTGTTTGTTGGTTTTCCCCGCAAGGGCCCTGCCGAAGGCGTCCAGCACCCTTTTTGCCAGAAGGTCGGGAAGGTCGTCGTCGCAGCCCATTTTCGGGGTCTCGTATCTCAAAAGGTGCAAAAGCTCCGGATCTTCGGCATAATCGGTCTCCAGGGCCTTTATCAGCCTTTCCGGCGTCACGTCCTTTTTGTCAAATACGCGCTGCTTCACTGCCGCCAGAGAATCGGCGCAGGAAGCGATGCCGGTCCCGTGTATGCCGTAGTTGCGGTATTTTATGTCGTCCATCAGCATATCCAGCCAGGGGGAGGGTATGAACCACACGTTGTCGTTTTCGGCGATTATGTTTTCGCACTCCGCCTTTATCTCCTTTTCCACGTATCCGAAAAAGGTCTCAAAGTCGGGGCAGTCCGCCAGATGCTTTTTCACGGCCCTTTCCGCCATAAGGGGCAGGTTCAGTGCGCTGATATTGGTGATATCCTTCCCCTTGCCGGGAATGATGAATTCCCAGCAGGCCGCCACGGTATAGTCCGCCGCATCCTCCGGAGCGTAGCCCAGCTCCACCAGGGCGGGGATCACCTTGTCGTCGTTGGAATACTGGGGGAACCCCAGCCCCGCCTTGGTGAGCCGGGTCCCCAGCCTGTAAACCTCAAAGGGGGTGTCCTTGCTTACCCGCACGTTGAGCTTGGGGTCTATCATTTTCAGCCGGCCGCTGGATATGAGGCACATTTTCGACAGCGCGTTAAAGGAGTCCCTGCCGTCTGCGTCCGTTCCCCCCAGCATGATGCTCTGGCCGTTGTCCCCCTGCTGCACTCCCGGATAAAGATCGGAATCCTTGTTGAAGGAAAGAAAGAAATCGTCCAGAAGCTCCTGGGCCTCTTCTTCCGTCAGAACGCCGTTCTCAAGATCCTTTTCCAGATACGGGAGCATAAACCGGTCAAAACGCCCCACCGTGTTGTGGTAGTCCCCCTCCAGCCACAGGAAATAATGGAAGATCCGCAGGGCCTGAAGGGCTTCCCGGAAGCTGCGGGCGCCGAAGCGGGGCACCCGGGCAAGGGTCGCGGCCACGTCGGAGCGGCCGAGGCGCCGGGCCTCTTTGCGGTAGCGTTCCGTCAGGTCCAGTATGGCGTCTATGATACGCTTTTCGTCTTCGGCCGCGGCGCTGCGGACCGCCTCCAGCCCGGAGGCTATGAGCTTGGCGTAGTCGGGGCACACGTTGCTCATATAGCCCAGCTCGTGGATATGGTATTTCTGCCTGAGCTCTTTCCACTCGGCCTCGGTAAAAATATCCGGCAGGTCCGTCACGGTGCGCATGAACACTATCTGCTCGCCCTCCATGATATGAGGCTCTTCCTTCGCGGCTGCCCGCGTCAGCCTGTCGATCATCCTCTCCCGGGGGGTCAGGCCCCCGGCGGCGTATTCCTCACAAAGAGTCTCTCCGAAGGGCTTGCGGAACGCGTGGTGTTTTTTGTTGAAATAATAGTCGTAAATCGCTTGGTTCATTTTATGAAATTCTCCTCGATAAAAGCGTTGAAACCCGCGGCGGCGGCGCCCATGGCGCAGTGCTCCATGCCGGGGACTTCCACATATTCCACGTTCAGGCCGGCGCTTTTCATTTTGCCAACCAGCCTGTCGGAATGCATCTTTTTGTCCACCAGAACGTCTTTGTCTCCGTGGACTATGTAGTATTTTATGTCCGGCAGCCTGTCAACAAGATGTATGGGCGAAGCGGAACGCAGAGCCTCCTCAAAAGAGCAGTCGTAATCCGCAAAGGCAGCCAGCAGGGTGCGGGGCAGATCGTCCCTTTCGGTAAAATGATAAACCAGGTCGCACACCGGGCTGTCGGCGGCAACGGCAACGGGAACGCGGCGGGCGTAAACGGGATACACCAGAGCGGAAAGGCCGCCCATGCTGCCCCCGGCAGAGACTACGGGAGCGTCGTCCGGCAGCGAAAAGCCCCGGAACACCGCTTCCACAAGGGCGTCGGTGTATTCCACGCCGGAACGGTTCATCCAGCTCCAGGGCCCGTAGTAGGGAAAAACGAAGGCTACGCCCAGCTCCGCCAGCCGGCGGGTGAAATCGTTCTGTTCGGTTATCTCACCCGTATAGCCCAGGCCGTGAAAGGAAAGCGCGACGCCCTTTACGGGCTTTTTGACGATACTCGTGTTGGTGAAGGCAAACCGGTCTATGTTTTCGATGGTTATCACATTGTCTGCCAGGGTCTTTTTCATAATGATCAGTCCTTTGAAAAGGGTCGTTATTATTATTATAGCATAATACCGCCGGAAAAATCCCTTTCCCGGAGAAAGGCAACTGTCCGGCGGCGCAAAAAAAACGGAGGCGCAAGCCTCCGTTCCAAAAAACCTTTTATTCCACGTCGTAAGAGTCCGGGCCGTTGTTTACGCCGGTCCTGGGATCGGCATGGGCTACCCAGTGGGCGTCGCCGTTGGTGAACTCTCTGGCC
>JAGDAG010000103.1 GCA_017959625.1 Abditibacteriota bacterium
CAAATAACATTATAACAGAAAATGCATAACGTGTCAAGCGCAGGAGAAAAAAAACGGCTCCCCGGGAAAGAAGGGTCGGGTCTTCCTCTCTGACATAAGTATTATAGCAGAGTTTTTTTGTCCTGGCAATAGCTTTTTTCCGGGGATATGGGGCAGGACGCGGGAAAAGTGTGATATAATATAGTGAAAAACAGTTAACGACGGAGCGCTGTATGAAAAAACACATTTTGTTATTATGGACGGTGATAATTATGACGTTATCTTCGGCAGCCTTTGCCTCTCAGGCGGTGGAACTCAACAAAAAAGCGGCGGATATGCTTTTCCCCAAGGAAAAAAGCGACGCCCCGGGGCAGATGCTCACCATACTTGAGGATTTTTCCCCGGGCTGCACAAAGATCGGGATGCACTGCCAGGGGCGCTACGCCCGTCTCGGCGAAAGGGAATTCAAAAGAGCCATCGGCGTCAACTCCCCCAGCCGGGTGAGGGTCTCCCTTTCCAAGCCCTGCGCCCGCCTCACGGGAAAATACGGCCTTGATTCCGGCGTCATGGGCACCATAGCGTCGGTGGAATTCGCCGTGGAGGCCGGAGGGAAACAGCTTATGAAGACCCCGGTCATCAAGCCGGACAACGTGTGCTACGACCTTGACGTGGATCTGGGCGGAGCAAAGGAATTCGACCTTGTGGTCACCATGGCGGACGACGGCCCCTCCTTTGACCAGGGCGACTGGTGCGATCTCTACGCGGAATACACGGACGGCACCGGCGAATATATAAACGATATATGCTCCGAGCCCCGGACAGAGGGGGTCCCTTTTTCCTTCAGGTATAACGGCGTTCCGTCGGAGGAATTCATAAACCGCTGGGAATACTCCGCCTCGGACAGGGTCCAAAGCGACAGGGTGCTGCGCACCGCCGTCTGGAAGGATCCGGAAACAAAGCTTGAGATAAAGGCTGTGGTCAATATTTATACCTTGTCTCCCGGCATAGACTGGACCTTTTACGCAGCCAACAAAGGCGGAGCGGACACTCCGGTGATCAGCGACCTGAAAGCCATGGACGTAGCCCTTTCGTATTCGTCCTGCGACCGCTCCGCAACAAAATACGCAAACCCCGCTTACCATGAGCCGGACAGCTATTCAAAGGGGGTCCTGCCGGTGCTTTACAGGCTCAGGGGCACCGAGGGCGCCCAGCATTTCAACCAGGATGATTTCATGCCCGTGACCGACGTGCTGGAGGAAAACAAGCCTGTCACTTTCGGTCCCATCGACGCCTATTCCTCCCACGGCGCGGCCTTTCCTTTTTATACCCTGGCCTGCAACGGCGGCGGAGTGGTGACCGGGCTGGGCTGGACGGGACAGTGGCAGGCCTCCTGCTCTCTGGCTCCCGACGGCAGCGTGCGTTCGTCTGCGGGAATGAAGACCATAAACACGGTGCTCCGGCCCGGCGAGGAGATCAGGACCCCCCGGGTGCTCCTGTGCTTCTACAGCGGCAGCGACAAAGACCGGGGCTGCAACCTGTTCAGGCAGACCATGCTCCGCTACGTGTGCCCCAAAAACCCCGACGGCTCTCTGCAGCTGCCCCCCATGGCCCACATGACCAGCTGCCAGCATCAGGACAACAGCACCACCGCGGAGATCGAAAAGCAGTATATCGACACCATCGGCACACACTCTCTGGCGCTGGACACCTACTGGCTGGACGCCTGGTGGCACAAGGGCGGCTTCCCCGCGGGGCTGGGCAACTACGTATATCCTCTTGAAACGGCCGTGGATATGGACCGGTTCCCGGAAGGCGTCGGGGGGATAGGCGCCTACGCAAAGGAGAGGGGCCTCAAATTCCTGTGCTGGTTCGCTCCAGAGACCCTGTCCGCAGGCTCCAAACTGGCCGCGGCCCATCCCGAATGGATGCTGCCCAAAGGCGCCGCCTCGGGCAACTTCAATCTGGGGGACCCGGAGGCCCTGAAATACATTACCGAATTCATGGACCGCTGCATAAAGGAATGGGGCATAGATATCTGGCGCACGGATATCGGCTACACCCTGGGGGGCATCAAAAAGATGGAACAGGAGACCCCGGACCGGGTAGGCATACTGGAAATACGCCAGGTGGAAGGGCTCTACAAGCTGTGGGACGCCCTGCTGAAGAATAACCCGGGGCTGATGATAGACAACTGCTGCGGCGGCGGGGCCCGCATAGACCTGGAGACCAGCAGCCGGTCCATATCCCTGTGGAGGACCGACTGCGGCGTGTGGGCGGGAGGCTCCCGCAACCTGAAGGGCATGGCCATGCTGAACCAGGACAACAATATCTGCCTGGATCAGTATGTCCCCTTCTCGCAGTGCGCCACTCTGGGCAACGGGCCCTACTATATGCGGTCGGGCTTCAACGGCGGCATGACCATGGACGACGACAACCGCGCTCCCGAATACGACAACAAGACTCTGAAGGCGGGCATCGACGAGGCGGTCAGGATCCGCAAATACTGGACCGGAGATTTTTACCCCCTGATATTCATGTCCAACAGCTTTAAGGACTGGTGCGCCTATCAGTTTGACAGGCCGGAGGAAGGCGACGGCGTGATACTGGTCTTCCGCAGAGACGAAAGCCCCATCCTTTCCGTGGAGCTGGAGCCGAAAGGGATAGACCCAAAAGCCTCCTACAGGCTGGACATCTACGGCGAAAGCTACAAAAAGGCCAAAACCGTGACTGTGAAAGGCAAGGCTCTTATAAAATATCCCGTCGCCATCAAAGAGGCTCCGGGCTCCGCCCTCATAGAGTATAAAAAGATAAAATAAAAGAGAGGGAGATCCCTCTCTTACAGGCGGGGCGGCATCTGCCGCCCCGCTTTCCTTCTGTCCCGCCGGACCGCTATTTCACCTCTTCGTATTCCACTAAGAGGCTGCCGGGCTGCCCTTCCACCACGCAGTCAAGGGCCAGCAGCTTCTCTCCGGAAACCGTCTCCTCCCGGTCAAGGTCGTAGGTTTTGTAATACCTCACGGCGTATTTCTTTTTGGGGTCTATATCCCTGAGGGACAACGTCATGCCCAGATAGGGGCAGTCTTCCCTTCTGAAAACAAACAGGCAGCCCCTGTCCTTCAGGCTGTACTGCCAGGCGCAGAGGGAAGAGGTGGTGTTGTCTCCGGGCCAGAGGACGCTGAAATTGCCCAGAGTATAGGGCCTCAGGCGTTTCATCTCCTCACAGGCCTTTGCCATCCTTTCTCCGTTGAAGCCCGGCCGCAGCAGATACGGGTCTATATAGCTCAGGCCGTTGTTGAACCCCGAGCGTATATAGTAGGGGCTGTTCTCCTGAGTGCCCGAGGCGCTCCAGGGGATGAAATAATTCATACTTGCGGTGATCACCTGATTCATCAGGGCCGATTTTTCCGGAGCCGCATAGAGCCCGCAGCCGGTGTCGGTGCGCCACACGCTTATGGTGCGGCTCATGAGCTCCAGATCCAGCCTGGTGCCGCCGCCGCAGCAGTTGTCTATCACCAGGCCGGGGTTGTCCCGGAGCAGGGCGTCGTAAAAATCATAGAGCCCCGTCACGTATTTGTATTCCGATATGCCCCGCCGGTCTTCCCGGGCGTCCTCCGGATAATAGGTGTCCAGATTTGCGCCGGAGATGCCGGAATCGTTTCTCCAGTAGGCTATATGGTATTTTTTTATGGCGGCGGTCATGAGCATGGCCAGATAGTCCACGGCCTCCTTTTCTCCCAGAGCGTAATCGGGATCGTCCGTACCGAGCCCCATGACCCATTCAGGATGCTCCTTTGATATATAGGTGCCGGGCTTGGGGGATTCGGGGCCGAACCACAGCAGGATATCCATGCCCAGCCTTTCACCCTCCTCCACAAGAGGCTCCAGCCCGTGGGGGAACCTGTCCGGATCCACCATATCCTCTATGGGCAGGTGATAGTTGCCTATGCCGGCGGTCCATTTGCCCCGGGTGTACCAGGCGTCCATCCAAAGGGTCTCGTAGCCCAGGCCTTCCATGGCCTTTATGGACTTCATGTCCGTCTCCTCGGTGGCTTCTATGGCCTCCGCTATGGTGTCATACACCGAGGTGCAGGCGGCTATGGGGATATTTGCAGGCTTTCCGTTCTTTTTGGGACCTATGCGCCATATCATGGCGCCCCGCCATTTGTTGAAGGCCTTCTGCATATCGTTCCCCGCCACAAGGCACAGCGCCGCTCTGGCGCTGCGGACCTTCTCTCCCGGCTTCAGATAGGTGTTGAACCTCTCCCGGGGGAAGCCCGCCTCGGTTTTGACTGTGTTGCCGGTCCTGGTTATATGGTTTTTCCACCAGCCGGTCCAGCCCAGGCCGCATATCGCCGTCCCCCCGGGCACCTTAAGGGCCCAGTAGGGAGAGTATTTGCCGTAGGTGGGCAGCATCAGGCGGCCGTCTTCTATATGGATGCTTTTCTCTTCCGTGACGTACTGCGGCAGCGCTACGAATTCCGACAGCAGGTTCCCCACGGGCTCCGAGCCGGACAGCTGATACAGCACCACGTCCTTCTGCGGGGCGTCCTCCGGCTTGTTGGCAAACAGCTCTGTCCCCTGCCCGCCCGCATCCAGGCCCCCGGTCACCTCCAGAGACAGGGCGTTGAAGTCGGAGAACACCTCCGTATCCTTATTGCCCTTGTTCTCTATCCACACGGTCCAGTCGGCGGTGTCAAACTCCGGATAGGTCTTTACCTCCGCCCTCACCTCGATATCCTCCGGCGAGGTCCACACGAAGGCGGTTTCCTTTACGCCCCCGGCAAGAGGGCTTTCCTTTGTCTCAAAGCGCCATTCCGGGAGCAGCAGCTCCGAAGCCTTCCCCCCCAGAGTAAAGGAAAAGGGGAAACGGGTCCGCACCCGGCAGCTGCCCGCCAGATCCTCGAGCCACAGCGTTTCGCCGGCTGCCGTGACGAAATACGCGTCGCACAGGTCGAACTGGTCGCAGGATATGCCGTCCCCGGCGTCGTCGATGAAGATCTCCAGGGTCCTGACGCCCTCCAGGGAAATAGAGGGCTTTATAACGGGGTCCTCCGCCCGGAGGACGGTCCGCGGGAAGACCTCCTTCCCGTCGGCGGCCATCCTGAAGCCCACGCTGGCGGGGCTCCCCTTTTTCTGCACTCCGTCTATGCCGCCCAGAGCGGAAAAGCTTTTCACGGGCTCGCCGAAGGTTATCCTAAGTTGGGTATTGGCGTGGAGCCCCAGGCCGTGCTCATACTGCTTTCCCCCCAAAGACACCTTTGACGCCATGGGATCCGCTGCCCGGCCTATGCGGGTGGTGCCGGCTATGGTCTCGCTGACTATCTCAAAGGTATTTTTGCCTCCAAGAAAGGCGTTTTCCCCGGAAAAAGCGCTTTTCACAAAAGCGTCTATATCCCCGGCGCAGGCGCAGGCGGCCGCAAATAACAGCGGCAGGGCCATGACAATAAAAAGAATCACTTTCATATACCGTTTCCTTGATGCGAATTGACTGCGCGGACCCTTCGCAAAGCCGCGCCAACACAATGATAGCATATTTCGGCCGAAAAGGCGCGTTTCCCGCCCCGGCAGCGGGCAAAAAACGGCGTTTTGCCGTATTTTACATATTTTATCCGGTTTTTCTATGTCAAACCCGTCTCCGTTGGGGTAAAATGTAATTGAATACGATACAAGGCGGTCAAATATGATAAACGGAAAACTGAAAATAGCGCTGGCGGGGCTGGGCTTCGGCGGCGCCTTTGCCGAAATTTACAAGTGCCACCCCCGGGTGGGCGAGATACTGGTCTTCGATCCGGACCGGGCCAAGGAGAAATGGTTCAGGGACAATCTGGGCATCGAAGCCGGCTATCTGTCCTTTGAGGACATCCTTTCCGACGCTTCGGTGGACGCGGTGCATCTGGTGACCCCCATCCCCCTCCACGGGAAGCAGTCCGTGGCGGTCCTGGACTCCGGCAAGCACTGCGCCTGCACGGTGCCCATGGGCGTCACTCTGGAGGAGCTGCGCCTGATCACCGAGGCAAAAAGGAAAAGCGGCAAAAACTATATGATGATGGAGACCACCCTCTACACCTACCAGTTCATGTACGTGCAGAAGATGCTCGCCTCGGGAGAGCTGGGCCGCATACAGTTCATGAAGGGCACCCACTATCAGGATATGGAAAACTGGCCACACTACTGGGACGGGCTTCCCCCCATGCACTACGGCACCCACGCCATTGCCCCCATGGTGGCCCTCTCCGGCTCCCGCATAGCCCGGGTCCACGCCTTCGGCAGCGGCACCATGAGAGAGGAACTGGTGAAAAACTACGGCAACCCCTTCCCGGTGGAAACAGCAATTTTCGCCTTTGAGAACGGCCTGAAGGGCGAGGCCACCCGGTCCCTCTTTGAAACGGCCCGCATGTATCAGGAGGGCATGTTCGTCTTCGGCTCCAAAAAGAGCTTTGAGTGGGGCTTCACCGACGCTTCCGACCCCATCGTCACCACCCTTCAGCCCCGCACGGACAACCGGGGCTGCGACAACGTGATGGAAACAGTGAAGATGCCCAACGATTACAGCGACCTGCCCGAAGAGCTGTGGCGCTTTACCGTAGGCAGCAACTACGACCCCCTGAGGCCCCAGGAATCCCTGAAGGAAGGGGCCGGCGCCGGGCACCACGGCTCCCATTCCCACCTGGTGAACGAGTTCGTCATGAGCATCGTCGAGGGCCGGAAGCCCTGGATAGACGAGGTCCTGGGCGCCAACATCACCGCCGCGGGCATCTGGGCCCACCTGTCCGCCCTTCGGGACGGCGCAGAGGTCACAGTGCCGGTGTTTTAGTTTGTCACGGACAGGCCTCCGGGCCTGTCTCTTCCCTGTGTTATGCTGTACAAATACGATCTCTCGGCCGAAAGGACCGTGGAAAGCTGCGGTCACTGCTATTTCAAGGACCCGGTGCCGCACCCGGACAGAACTCTGCCGGTCCACGATCTGATCTACATGGTCGAGGGAGAATGGGGCATCGGCGAGGAAGGCCGGGAATATATATTGAAGCAGGACAGCGTGCTCTTCCTCAACGCCGGCCTGCGCCACTATCCCCTGTCGCCCTGCTCGCCCCATACCAAGACCATATTCCTGCACGTCTATCCCGCCCCCGGCGACGCTCCCGCCTCGGAGGACGGGACCGGCAGCATCCCCTCTCTGACGGACTGCTCGGCGAGTCCCCGCATCAAGAGGCTGTTTGAGGACATCGTCTTCTTTGCCGACAACCCGGGGCCCGAAAGCGGCGTCATCACATCCTGCATGTGCAGACTGCTCCTGGCCCACCTGTCCCGCGTGTCCCGCCCCACCGCCGATCAGGATCCGGTCCTGTATCCGGCGGTGAAAACCATCAAGGAGACCCCCCAGCGTTTTTTCACCGAAGAAGAGCTGGCCGGGATCGCGGGAGTGTCCGTAAAGACCCTGAGAAAACGCTTCCGGGACAGATTCGGCCTGTCTCCCAGAGCCTGGCAGATGCGGCAAAAGCTCCATATGATCGAGAGCGCCCTCGTCACTCACAGAGACATCCCCCTGAAGGCCCTGGCCGACAACTACGGCTTTTGCGACGAGTTTTACCTCAGCCGCTGCTTCAGGGCCCGCTTCGGCATGCCCCCGGGCGAATATCGGAAGACACACCTCAGGTGACCTCTCCCGACACGGGGCGGAAGGGCTGCTGATACGGCATCGGCAGACGTCAAAAACGGGGCCCTGCAGCCCCGTTTGTTCCATGGATCGCGCGTATAGTCTGTGCGGCAGGCGCTTGTCTGCCGGCGCTCCCGGAAGTCTTTGTCTGTCCGTGTCCCGGGAACTTCCGCCTGTTGTCTCCTGCGCCCGTCAGAGCCTGCTCAGCTCTTCCGTCAGCGCCGCCATCTCGCTGACCTTCACGGTGCCAAAGCCGGGGACGAAGGTCTCCAGAGTGTCGTGTATGGGCCCCTTCCAGTTCTCGGGAATAGCCTTGCCTCCCAGCATTATCCCCAGCACGCTGCCCGCAGTGGCCCCGTTGGAATCTGTGTCAAAGCCCGGGAACACGCTGCAGAAGACTGTCCGGGCAAAGTCCTTTTCGCCCCACAGCAGGGCGGCTGTGATTATCTCCGCATTGGACAGAGTATGGCACCAGTGGTGCCCGAGATCTTCGTTCCAGCGTGAAGCGATGTTATCCGCCGCCTCTTCATAAGAAGCTCCGCTGTCATAAAGTGAGATCATATTTCCCACGGCTCCCGCCAGGCGGCTCTTTGCCGGTATCCGGCTCAGACCGGCGCGTATGACCTCCTTCACGTCGTCCGTGGCAAAGGCCGCCGCCATCATGGCCGCCGCCCACATCTCGCCGTAGATGCCGTTTTTCACGTGGCTGATACAGGCGTCCCGCCAGGCGTATCCGGCGGCCTGACCGGGCTTGCCGGGAGACACCCAGCCCCAGAGATCGGCCCTGATCTGGGCTCCCACCCATTCTCTGTAGGGGTTTCTGAAGCAGGCGCTGGCGGGAGGCTCCACCATGCAGCACAGATTCCGGTAAGCCACCCTTTCCGCGGTACATATGGCGCCGAAGGGCAGACATTTCATCCAGGCGGAGGCCACGTCCTCGGGAGTAAAGTTTTTGCCGTGGTCCCTGAAGCAGACCAGATTGACCAACGGGTACGTGAGGTCGTCGTCGTGGATGGCATAGTCCATATGCTCATGGCATATCCTGTCGGTCCAGTCGGGGATACCGCACTCCCTGATGAGCTCCGGGTCCACGCCTCTGTAGCTTATATAATGGGTGGGAGGATAGTTGCCGGTCTCCTTCAGATACTTGCCGATCATCCGTTTCCGGCGGCCCTCAAAGGGCTTGCCGAAGGTACAGCCTGCGATACGGCCCAGCCAGGCACCGCGGAACTTGTCCGACAGGGCTTCGCCCACGGGCAGGGGCATGTCGGGGCCGCCCTTTGCCAGAGCCTGTATCTCCGCGAGGCCGGAAGGCTCCAGCGGGCCCGGACATGGGAGAGCCGCGCTCTTGTCCAGCAGCTCCCCGGCGGCCCTCTGGGCCTCAGGGGAATACATATCTGTCTTTTCCAGCCGGTCAAATTCGTCGGCCAGCGGGGATATATCCTTGCCTTCGTCAATGCACTGGAGCCTCTCCGCCGCGACATCTCCGCAGTCGATAAAAGCCCAGGGGTTTCTCTGCATCCAGGATCTTGTCATGGGTTTAGTCCTCCAGTTCAAATCTGGCTATGGTCACGTATATACCATCCGACTCCGGCCTCTTGCGTCCCGAGCAAACTATCTCCAGGGTATGCTCGCCCTCCTCCGCTTCTATGAAGCAGCTGACGGGAGCCCCTCCGGAACCTGTGTAGCAGTCCATTTCTCCGGCCTTTTGGCCGTCCAGAATGATATCTGCTATGCCGCAGTTGGGATAGCCCACGGCGCGGAGCGTGATCCCTTTGCCGGTGTAGGAGAATCGGCAGGTCTGGCCTTTGGAAGAGGCCGTGTTCCAGCTGTCGAAATCCGTCCAGCCCTCGTCAAACTCCGCGTTTTTCCATGAATAGGACAGCATGCGGGCCGCTTTGTCCAGATATATGAAATACTGCTCCCCCTGCCGGAAGAGATAAAAGGGCTTGATGGTGACGTTCCTGTCCGGAGCGTATTCCCAGGTCAGGAGCTCATGCCCGCATTGGACGAAGTCCTCGCCCACCCGGTCCGGGTCTATGACCAGGGCGGGGTTGCCCCCGTCCTCTATGGCTCTCACCGCCATCACCGTGGGCCCCAGGGTTATGGCGTAGGGATTGTATCTGTCGCCGAACATATATTTTGCTTCCATGGCCATGGGCAGGGTGATCTCCACCCTGTCTCCGGGAGACCACAGTCTCTCCACGGTCCCCCACCCTTTGCGCACATAGTATTTACGGGGGACGCCGTTGACCCGGACTTCTGCGGGAGCAGCCAGCCACTCCGGCAGGCGGAATCTGAAGGCAAACCGCGTCTTTTCCGAAGGGTCGATCTCATATATCAGAGTGTCCGAAGACGGAAAGTCTGCCAGCTGGCTCACGGACACCTCGGCTCCCTTCACCGACAGCCGGGCCCTGCTCTCAAAGAACTGGGCGGCGCAGATGCCGGCGTCGTCCCGGAAATATATCAGATCATAGTATTCCGCTATGGCCTGAGGCTTGGTGCCGGAGCAGCAGGCCCACTCTACGTCGTGATTGTATCTCTTGTGGGCGCCGGAGGTGCGGTATTCGGAATAATAAAAGGCCTTGCCGGTGCCGCCGGAGGGGATGGAGGCGCCTGTACCGTTGATGATCAGCTTTTCGACCCAGTCGGCATATTTGGCCTCGCCCGTAAGGCACAGCAGGTATTTGCACAGCTTGAAGGCGGCCCAGGAACCGCACTGGGTCTCAAAGCTGTCGTATCTGGTCCGCAGCTTTTTGACGGTGGCCTCTCTGTCCTGCAGGTTCTCCATGGCTCCGAAGCCGCCGGTGGCGTAGCACTGCTCCCGCTGCATAAACTCATAGGCGGCCTTGAGTATATCCAGGTATTTACTGTCCCCCTTTACTATATATGCCATGGCGGCGCCGCAGAAGGTGTTCACGTGGCTGTAGGCGTGATGCCAGGGGTTATGGGCGTACATGGCCTGCAGGTCCCCCGCAAGTATCTCGTTCCAGTATTCCGGGTATTCCCAGGTCTCGGCGTATCTGAGATAGTCCTCATCGCCGGTATAGAGATACGCTCTGTAAAGGTTTTCGCTCTGAGTGTACCATTCGCCGGTGGGCTGTCCCACCACGTCGCAGTATTCCCTTGTCTCCGGAACGTGCTTCTTTTCCCAGAGGGTGATTTTTTTCAGATATTCCAGGGCCCGGGGCTCCCCGCAGTAATAATATATATCCAAAAGGCCGCCCAGCATTTTTTCGTAGATATAGGCGCACAGGTGAGGGTCTCTCTTGTCAAAGAAAAAGCCGTCCTCCTCTATGGTCTCCGCCCATTTGTCCATGAGATACACGGCCTTGTCCCTGTATTTTTCGTCCCCGGTGACGGCAAACATTTTGGCGTAGCCCGCCAAAAACTGCCCGAAGGGCGAATGGCCCACGTAAACGCCGCCCATATCCCGTCCGGGGGCCGGCATGGAGGCCCGCTCTCTGTAGGGCTTGAGCATATCGTCGTTGTTGAGGCCGTAATAATAATCCGCCGTCTCTCTGAACTGCCGGGCCAGACCGCCGCCAAGTTCCACCTGCGAATACGCCAGGGGCTCCATGGCGTATTTGACCGCTCTTTCGGGGAGCCTGCCGTCATCAGACTTTTTATTCTTTTTCATGATCCTTTGCCTTTTACCCGCTTCTGCAGGACCCGCTTCATCATCGGCAGCGGATCCCGACGCCCGGCGCAGGGCGTTTTCCGGACCGGAGGCCCGGCCGTCGGCCTTGGAAGCAAAAGCGGCCGGCGTTGGACCGAAAGGCGCGGAAATTCCGCCGGGGGCGGCCATAGCGGCCGAGGCTGCCACGACGATACAGACAAACAGACAGACACAGTAACTTATATATGGATACACTTCGGACTCCTTATCGTATGATCCGGCGGATCATATCGTTTTTTCCATTATTATTATACGGTAGCCGCTCATGCGGATACATTAAAAAAATCCGGCATTATATGTAAAATCGGGAAGCCGGCCGGATGCGGGAACATTCCCGGTCCCAACGGCCGCAAAGCCCTTGCCGGTTTTTACATATTTTTACCTGTGATATCCATATATGCGGCTTCCGTTTGGTGTTATAATGTATATGTATAACCAAAGGTATCGCGTAAAAACATGTATCAACGATTCGATCTCTCGGCCGAAAGGACCGTCGAAAGCGCGGGGCGCTGCTATTTCAAGACTCCTGCAAAGCATCCCGACAGGATCCTGCCCTACTATTTGCTGATCTATATGGAAAAGGGCGAATGGGACATAGGGCAGGAGCAGGAGGTCTTTTCGGTGAGGGAAAACCGGTTCCTCATCCTTCACCCCGGGCTGCATCACTACCCGGTATCCCTTTGCTCGCCCGGCACCAAGACACTCTACGTCCATATGCTTCCGGAACCGGGTGACCGGCCGATGCCCCGGCAGACCGACGACAGTCTGCCGTCTATGGCAGACTGCTCCGGCAACCCGCGGATCAAAAAGCTGTTTGAGGATATCGTCTTCTTTAAGTCGACCCCCGGACACAACAAAAACATCGTTCTGTCCTCTCTGTGCCGGCTGCTTTTGTGCAGTCTGTATGAGGCCGTATATCCGGCGCCGGTCTCCGACCCGGTAGTCCTGGCAGCCGTCGGCGATATTATGCGGAGACCCGACAAATTTCTGTCGGATGAAGAGCTGGCCGACATAGCCGGCGTATCCGTGCGGACTCTGAGGAAACGCTTTATGCAGAACTTTGGACGGACTCCCAGGGCCTGGCAGATGGAGCAAAAGCTCATGGACATATCTTCCGTCCTTGTGTCCCACAGCAACATCACTCTCCGCGCCCTGGCCGAAAACTACGGCTTTTGCGACGAGTTTTACCTGAGCCGCTGCTTCAGGGCCCGCTTCGGCATGCCACCGGGGGAATACAGAAAAAAACACCTCCTCTGACCTCTCTTGACACGGTAGCCCGGGGAGGGTATAATAATTTCAACACAAAAAGGAAGATCTGCCTTATGAAGCTCGTTATTCTCATTATATTTGCCCTGGCCGCCCTGCCAGCTCTGGCCGGCGCTTATCTGCCGGAGCCGGACCGGACCGTAAAAGCCGTCATCTGCGACGGGCAGAGCCATGAGGACCTGCTCATGGCCCGGGTGCTGCAGGGAGTCGTCAACAAGACAAGGCCCCGGGTGTATCTGTGCAGCGGGTCCTTCGTGGTGGAGGGCGCGGACCTGGAAGCGGTCCGCCGGGATATACTTGAAAAATACGGCGGCGTCACCCTGCAAAAGGTAAAGCCCGAAGGCTCCGTGTTTTTGTATCTGTTTGACGAATACCGTGAAGAATTCAAACAGCTCTACGTCTATTCCACCCGGGCCAACCTGGCGGACACCTTCAATATAGCCGCCACCCTGGCGGGGCTGAATTCCGGCGCCGCCGTGACAGAGGATATGCTCCGGCGGCTGAGGGCAAAGGGCTGCAGCCTGCCGGCGACGGATATCTGCGGATACTGCGGCTTCGGCCAGGAGGACACCTCCGTCACCATCAACCGGTGGATCTCGGAGAACCTGGTCCCCCTGTGCCGCAGGGACATGGTGTTCTGCCTCCATCCGGAGGGACGGGACGGCGGCAGGGTGTTTTTCCCCACCTGCTACGATCTGCCGGTGGCTCTGGGGGCCGCCATATATTCGGTGAACGCCCGCTACAGGGCCTCCCGGGAGGTCCAGAAGTCCATACTGGACCAATATCCCCCCGATATCCCGGTGATAGGCTGGGACAGCTGGAGGCGGGAGCACCGCTACGTCTCCTCACTGTCCGAAAACGGCAAGCTGTGCGCCTGCATCGACTGGAACTATGACAACGGCTCGTTGTGGGCAGCCTTTCCCGAGTTTACCGCTCCGGCAGAGCCCCCCGC
This sequence comes from Abditibacteriota bacterium, assembly GCA_017959625.1. Lineage (GTDB taxonomy): Bacteria > Armatimonadota > UBA5829 > UBA5829 > UBA5829 > RGIG7931. Next base: position 13,531 of record JAGDAG010000103.1, read on the forward strand.
CTCAGACGTGCCGGCGCCGGAAGAGGACGCCTTTTATATCGCCTTCATGGTGAGCGACGGAGACGCCTGGCACTACTGCATGAAGGAGTTTATGGCCAGCTGGAACGGCAAAGAAAGGGGGACGGCGGATATCTGCTGGACGGTGCCCTCCCTCTTCGCCCGGTTCAACCCTCTCTTTCTGGAATATATCTATGACACCCGCACCCCCCGGGACGAATTTGCCCAGGGCCCCTCGGGAGTCGGCTACATGTATCCCTCCCTCTTTCCCCCGGAGCTGCTGGAGGGCTTTCTCGCAAAGACCCGGGACGCCATGGCAAAGGCCGGCCTCCGGCATCTCAACTATTGGGACCTCAGCGACCACAACGCCATGACCGGAGCCCACCGGGGACTGCAGGACCTGTTCGCCCGGTCCTCGGGAGCGGATATCCTGATGCTGGGGCACTCCTCCCATGACGGCGCATACCGGCTGCAGGACGGCTTGCCGGTCATAGAGGAATGGGGCAATTTCGAAGGAGCGGGCACAAAAACCGCAGAGGACATAATCGGGGCCGTGGACGCCGCCCGGGAAAAGGGCAGGAGGTTCGCGCTCATAAACGTGGAGGCCTGGGGCGAAAGGCTCCCCTCGGTCAAAAAGGCCCTGAAGGCCCTCTCGGAAAGGCCGGACGGAGACC
>JAGDAG010000104.1 GCA_017959625.1 Abditibacteriota bacterium
CCAGGGGTCGGAGTTGTCGTTCACCGGCTCCCACTGGTTAGCGCCCACGCACAGGCGGATATAGGAAAATCCGGCGTAGTCCATGAGGCTCTCAAAGCGTTTCCACTCCTTTTTGTCTCCCGGGAAAGGCAGGTGGCGGCTCTGGATGCCGGTCCACTGGGCCCCGGTTATCATGTTGAAGTATTCGTAATCGGAAAAACTGAAGTTCACCCCCGGCCCGATTATCGACGGGTTTATTATTTTGTTTCTGTCCGCTTCTATGCTCCCGTCCGCGGGATACGCGGCGCAGGGCAGCAGGACCAGAACCAAAAGCAAAAGCGTTTTAACGTTCATAACTCTCCTCGGCGCATTTTTTCATATCCTCCACGCTTTCCCTGAAGCACTGCATAAGCTTTTCGGAAAAGGCTCCGCACTCTCCCCGGAGTATCATATCCGCCGCCTCTGCGGGGGAATACGCCCTTTTGTAGCTCCTCTCGGAAGTGAGGGCGTCGAATATGTCCGCCACCGAAACTATCTGCGCCGCTATGGGTATATCGTCGCCGGTAAGCCCCTCCGGGTAGCCCCTGCCGTCCCATTTCTCATGGTGGTAAAGGCATATATCCATGCTCATCTTCAGATAGTCGGCGTCCCAGTTGTCCCCTATGTTCTCTATGAGCTCGCTGCCCTTGCGGCAGTGGGTCTTCATCAGGGCGAATTCTTCCTCCGAAAGCGACCCCCGCTTCAGCAGGATGTTGTCGGGGATGGCTATCTTTCCCACGTCGTGGAGAGGGGACACCAGAGCGATCTGCTCCGCCGTTTCGGGAGTGATGCCGTATTCGGGGCAGTTTTTCATCACCCGGGAGACAAGTATCGCGGTGAGGTCCTTCACCCTGTGGACGTGCCTGCCGCTGTCCATATCCCTGGTCTCCACCACGTTGCCCAGAAGATCCACTATGCCGGCGCTCATTTTGTTGAGCCTTTCGTTGGACAGCATGAGCTCCCCGGTGCGTTCCGCCACCCGGGCCTCCAGGCGTTCCTTCTCCAGGGCCTCCCGGACAAACTCTTCGTTGACGTCCATAAAGGCGGCGGCGGCGTGGAGCCGGTCCGCCCCCCGGCGTATCCTGAGCCTGTGGTACTCCGGCTTTCCGGAAAGGGTCTCCCGGAAGATAAAGGTGAAGCCCTCTTCCTTTTCCAGCCTGTCTTTTATGTTCTGCCGGGAGCAGGTCTTCAGCATGGCCTCCCGGTCGGGGGCGTAAACCACGCTGTTGATATATTTTGCCATAGAGGCTTCAAAATCGGACCTGTCCAGCAGGGGCTCCAGCTGGGGCTGTATCTTGTATATGGCGAAGGCTCCCGTCTGCAGGTCTATATAAAAGGCGGAAACGTAGTCTGCCACGAACAGATCGAAAAACGCGGTCTGGCGCACCGTCTCCCGTTCCAGGCGGCGGTTCTGTTCTATGATGTTCAGCTCCCGCTCCAGGCTCCGGAAGCCGCAGATGATACGGGGCTCGTCTTTGCCCTCCATTATGTATTTCACCTGCATGCGCCGGCTGCGCCCCTGCGAAACGAAGCGGAGATCGTAGAGAAAAACGCCGTCCCGCCGCAGGCGGCACATAACGTTTTCCGGCAGAACGGCGTTGAAAAAGCCAGCCCTGTCCTCGGGGGCCGCCAGACAGTCCCTTATGATCCGCATCCTTTCGCCGTAAGGCATGCTGCTTTCCCAGCCGGGAAGCGCGGCGTAATCGCCGGCCACGGAATAGGCGGCGTCGGTCCAGCGGTCAGGGTCTATCTCCAGGACGCAGTCGTAATCCTCGCAGAGGGCGTAGAACACCCGCATCACCTTCAGCCGCTCCAGATCCCTGCGTCGGCCGGCGTCGCGGCGCATCTCTTCGTCCACGTTTTTGATGCCCACCACAAAGTATTCCGGGTCGTCCCCCCGGGAGAGCTTCATCCTGTTGTAGTAGCTCACCCCGTCTTTAACGGTGCGGTAAACGAAGGAAAAGCCCCCGTCCTCCCGGAGCCGCTTCTCCACCGATACCTGCCTCAGCATGCCGGAAACGTAGTCACGGTCTTCCTCGTGGACGTTGCGCTGTATGCCCAGGGCGGTGCGCTTGAAGAAATCCTCCTCCTCCGAAAAACGCTCCACGCTTTTTTCATAGGCGTCCGTCACCCTCAGGGCCGTCACGCTCCGGGTGGCGAGGTTCACCATGAACACCGAATCGTAGTCGTCCGCCAGGAGCAGGGCCATCTTTTCCTTGAGGAGGTTCATCTTTTTCTGCTTCGAAAGGCGCGCGGCGGTGATGCGGCTGATCTTGTGCTCGTCGGCAAGCCGCACCATCTCACCCCAGAACAGGACGAACAGCATCAGCATGAAGCCCATGGAGGCGTAGTTGATGCCCAGGACGACGTGCAGCAGGGCAAAGGCCAGCACCGGAAGAGACGATGCGAACAATATCCAGCCTCCCCGCCCCCGGGCCACGGATATGAAAGCCAGGGCGCAGCTTATGCCGATGTAGCTGTAGTTCGCTACGGGAAATATCCAGAAAAGAGGGCCCCTTGCATAGAACCCCAGGCCGTTTTGGAAAAACAGAAGGCCGTTGCCGGAAGCGGAGAGGGCAAGCGCCGTCACGGCGGCGCAGGGCAAAAAGAAGACGGCGCGCAGAAGGGGCTTTTTCACGAAAAACATGCCCAGCCGGCCGCCGCAGTATATGAACCAGCAGAAAGAGCCCGCCGCCAGAGAAATGAAATACAGGGCGTTCACGGCGTAAAAAGCGAAACCCGAAAGAGTCCCCGCCCCTTCCCCCAGCGCCCAGAGGGCATCGCAGACAAGGTTGACGGAATAGCAGATGCCCACGGTGTATATCACCCGGCCCGCCGGCGTCCCCACCCGGGCAAGACAGAACCGGGTGAGAAGGCCTATGGCAAGTATGATGAAAACACACACCAGGTCCATTCCCGCATAAGACTGCGCAGCGTTGAAATCTGTCATGGCTCCCTCTCCTGTTAAGATGCGTTTATCATAGTATAGCACATACCGGCGGGCAAAACAACAAAAAAACGGCGCCGGAAAGGCAAATGTTTATTTTTTGCCGGCGCTCCCGGCGCGTCAGCCCCGGCGGCTTCGCTCTTCCCGTCACCTCGGCGGAAAAGCGCCACAGCGCTCCGTGTCATCCCGCCGGCTACGCAATACGAACGGCGCAAAGCGCCGAGGCGAAGGAGGCAGAGGGATCTTCGGGGGCGCCGTTTGCCTGGCCCCACGGCGTCACCTCGGCGGAAAATGTAAACCGATGAAACGCGAAAGCGTTTAAGGCATTTTCCGGTAAGAGGC
>JAGDAG010000105.1 GCA_017959625.1 Abditibacteriota bacterium
CTCCGCAGAGGCTTTTGCCTGCGCTTATAAAAAACTGATCCGCCTTCTTCAGCGGGATCCCGCGTGCAGGGTTTATGCCGTGGGGCCGTCCTGGGAGAACGAGCGGATGGAGACACTGCTGAGAGAAGCGGCGGAACGGACAGGGGCAGCCTGGCTATCCCTTTCCCACCTCCGCGACTCCGCCTACAGGGCCACGGGGCAGTTCGAAAATGAGGGCGTAGCCGCCCACCCCTCCGATATCGGTATGGAAGCTATCGCAAAAACGATATTTGAAGGAATGGAACGCTCCGGCTTTCTGGCCGATCCGGTCATACCAAGGATACCGGAAGGAGAACCCGTATGCGATCTCTATTCCGTAACCGTGAACGGCGCTCCCGCGCCGTTGTGGGAAGCGCGGGTATCCGCCGTCCCCTTCAACCGTCCCTGGCCCGGAAAGGAGCGGCCTTTGTCTCAGACGGAGACGGCAGCCTTTTTCAGCGCGGAGCTTTCTTGTCCCGCAGACTTTACGGTCACCGCCGGGGAAGCAGTCCGGGACGCTGTGATCCGCCCTCTGTCAAAGCATGTGGATACAGAGACGGACGGGTCCGTAGTCCGCTTCACTATAAGGGAACCGGGGCAGTATTCCCTGGAGATCAACGGAAGACACAATAATATCCATCTGTTTCTTGATCCCCCCGAAACCAAAAAGCCCGATCCCGGATCGTACACATACTATTTCGGGCCAGGGGTCCATGAAGCGGGGACCGTCCTCCTCGGATCCGGAGAAAGCCTTTATATCGCCGCCGGAGCGGTGGTACACGGCTCAGTCCGGGCAACGGACGCCGAGAACGTCAGGATAGAAGGGAAAGGTATCCTTGATTACTCGCGCATGAGCCGCCACGATCCCCTTCACTGGGAGGAAGACGGGATGATCAACCTGGTCCGATGCTCCAACGTTACCATAAAAGGGATCATCCTTCGCGACAGCAGCTGGTGGACCATCACCTCATTCAACTGTTCCGGCTTGCTTTTCCGGAACCTGAAGACCATCGGGATGTGGCGGTACAACTCCGACGGCTTTGATTTCGTCAACTGCCGGAACGTCCGCGTCGACGGATGCTTCCTGAGAAATTTTGACGACGTCATAGTTTTCAAGGGCCTGCGGCTCTCGGAGTTGGAGGAAGGTTACCGGAACCACAAGGATCTTTTGCCTTACGAACACGTAAGCCCTCAGAACCTTCTTATAGAAAACTGTGTGCTTTGGTGCGACTGGGGCGGAGCGCTGGAGATCGGGGCGGAAACGGTAGCGGACGAGTTCTGCAACATAGTTTACAGAAATTGCGATATCATACACGTCGCCGGCGGAGCAATGCGTATCCAAAGCGGAGACCGGGCGTATATCCACAACGTGCTCTACGAGGACATCCGGGTCGAGTATTCAAAATACGACCTTCCTTCCGTATTTCAGGAATCCGACGGCATGGAGTATGAACCAGCGGAAGGGTTCTGTGTCACGCCGGTGATATACGGCTGGATGTATTGCGGGCGCTGGACAAAGGACAATATCCCCGGCAACGTCCGCGACGTGACGTACCGCATGATCTCCGTATTCACCGACCCGGACATGCCGGCCCCGTCAATAAGGCTTGAAAGCATCGGCGAAAAAAACAAATTTGACAGGATCACCCTTGACGGTTTCTTCCTCAACGGAAAACCTTTCCTTCCGAAGCTTGAAGTCTCGGAGTTTACCAAGGATATCAGGATCGGCCCCTGAAATACCTGAACGCCATAGTAAAATCGGTGAAAAAGGTAAAAAGAGGGACCCGCACGATGCTGCAGGCAACTGTGATAAACACCGGGCACAGCGACTGGAGAGCCGGCACTGTGAAGCTGCGGCTGGGAAACAGCGCTGCCGCGGCGAAGACCGACGTTTACTGCATGAGAGAAGCCACGGTGGAGCTGCCCTGGACAAAGGGCGTTCTGAGGGCGGAGATAAACGGCATACCCTTCGGACCGGGGTATGAGGTGAAATAAAAAAACGGGCAAAGGCAGGCCTGCCGGAAAAACCGGAGGGCCTGCGTTTTTTTGCTTTCGGCCTGGCCGTTATTCGGCTTTTTGGAGCTTCTGCTGCAGCCCGTCTATCCAGGAACGTATTTCCTGCTCGGATGCGCCTGCTCCGAATCTCTTGCCGTCAAGCCAGTTTCCGCTGCCGGCTGTTTTTGCAAGATTTTTTCCGCTTTTTCCGATGCCGCTGCTGCCGGAGGTGCAGAAGGGGATCACCGTAACGCCGTCAAAGCGGCAGCTTTCCGCAAAGGTGTCCATAATGCGGGGCTCCTGTCCCCACCAGATGGGATAACCCACGTAAACCACGGAGTAACCGTCAAGCGAGACAGGCTCTCCTCCGATCTCCGGGCGGGCGGAGGGATCGTTCTGCTCTTTGGTGGACCTGCTCTGCGGGTCGTTCCAGTCAAGGTCTCCGCCGGTATATTCCTTTGCGGGCTTTATCTCCCGGAGATCGCCGCCGGTGATCTTCGCTATCTTTTCCGCGACGCCTTTTGTTGTTCCGGTGGCGGAAAAATACACCACAAGCACGTCTTTTTCCTGCTTCGAAGCGTCTGCCCCGGCCGCAGAGGGCTCATTTTGCGCCGGCCCGCCGGTCTTTGCCGTTTCCGCTTTTCCGTTGCAGCCGCAGACTGTCAACGCAAAGAGAAGCAATACCGATATCACTGTTAAAATCCTGATCATTTTTTCGACTCCTTTCAGATCTTTTTGTCAAACGCCTGCGGGAAGCGTCCGCTCCGGAACAGGCTTTTTTCCGTTAAGCTTTTGCCTTTTTATATTAATTTGCCGTATTCTTCGTCCGAGACTGCCTCCAGCCACTCGGTGCGTGCGCCTTCTCCGGGCGCTTCGACCGCCAGGTGTGAGAACCATGAATCGGGCGCCGCGCCGTGCCAGTGCTTTGCCCCCGCAGGTACGTTTACCACAGTTCCCGGGGTCATTTCCAAGGGCTCCCGGCCCCACTCACGGTAATAGCCTCTTCCGCCTATGCAGATCAGTATCTGGCCGCCGCCGGAGGAGGCGTGGTGTATATGCCAGTTGTTGCGGCAGCCGGGCTCAAAGGTCACGTTGAACACCGGCACCTGCTCCGTTGACACCGGGGCGAGGTAGCTCTGCCCCGTAAAAAACTCTCCGTAAGGGTTGGGATCGCCGACGGGGAAGAAGACAGTGTTCTGATACCTGTCCTTTTCAGTTTGCGCCGGAGCA
>JAGDAG010000106.1 GCA_017959625.1 Abditibacteriota bacterium
GCAGGTTTTTGGTTCACTTTTTGTGCCTCTTGCGCTCTGTTTCTACACCCATTATACCACCTGCGGGCGGGAAAAGCAACAGCGCCGGAGTCCGGGCGGAAATGCTCAATAGCGCTCCGCGTCATCCCGGCGGAAGTCCCGGCTGCCCGGGTCATCCCGGCGGTTCGCCTTTGGGCGAACCGTTATGAGATCTCCCTGTCGTTGCCCAGCGCCGGCATACCGGCGGAAAAACGCGGGTTTTTCCCCGAAAAGAGCTCTCCCCTTTTATTGCGCGGCGATTTATAGTATAATGAAATTGATACTAACGTTTTCCGGGGAGAACCAATGAACAAAATTACTCTGCGTTCGATCATCATCTCGCTGATAATCATGCCCTTTCACATATATCTTATTTTTGAAAGCGAGCTGGTGCTTTACCATTCACAGATAACCTGTTTTCCCCTGTTTTACACCTCGGTGTTCATTCTGCTCATGCTGTGTCTGGGCAACCTGCTCCTCAAGAAGCTGTGTCCCTCCAAAGCCCTTACCAGGGCGGAGCTCATCACCATATACGCCGCCTCCAACATAAGCGTAGTCTGGGTGAGCCACGACTTCATGCAGGTCCTCATCAACGGCATGTGCTACGGCATGCGCTACGCCACGGCGGAAAACAACTGGTTCAACCTGATAATCAACCGGACCCCCGACTGGGCCATCATCAAGGACAAGGCGGCGGTGGACGCCTTCTACCTGGGCAACGAAAACTTTTTCCAGTGGAAATACGTGTCTGCGTGGCTGAAGCCCATGGCCTGCTGGAGCGGCTTCGTTTTGATAATGTTCTACGTGATGATGTGCATGAACACCATCATACGCCGCCAGTGGATCGAGAACGAAAAGCTGTCCTATCCCCTGACTGCCATCCCCGTATCCATGACCGAAAACACGGAAGGCTTTTTCCGGAACAGGCTGCTCTACGTGGGCATATTCCTGTCCATCGCCTTTTCCCTGCTGCAGGGGTTGTCGTCCGTCTTCCCCTCCTTCCCGGTGATGAGCTTCAGGGATATGAACGTCAGCACCTACATAGTAAACCCGCCCTGGAACGCCATAGGCAACATGCCCATCAGAGTGTATCCCATCGTCATAGGCATACTGTATCTGATACCCACCGACCTGTGCTTTTCGCTGTTTTTCTTCTACCTGCTCTTCAAGGCCGAATGCGTCTTCGGAGCGATAGCGGGCATCAACTCCATACCCTATTATCCGTTTTTGAAGGAGCAGTCCTCCGGCGCCATCATAGGCATATTCGTATTCACTATATACTTCAGCCGGTATCACCTCCTGAACGTGGTGAAGACAGTGTTCTCCGGCCGGGATATCCCCCGGGACCCCGATGAGGTCATGTCCTACAGAGTCGCGTTCTGGGGAATGATCATCGGCATCACCTGCATGATAATGTTCACCAGGGCCCTTGGAGCGAACCTGTTTTTCGCCACCCTCCTTATCTGGGGCTATTTCATAGTGTGCCTCTCGGTGAACCGGGTGCGGGCGGAATCCGGCACCCCCAATCACGACATAGACAGCTCGGGCATAGTGGCTATGCTCAGGGTGAACGCCGGCAGCACCAACATGGGGCCCGGAAACATCATAGCCTCGGAGCTGAGCAGCTGGTACAACCGCTCCTTCCGCTCCAATATGATGCCCATCCAGATGGAGACCATGTTTATGACCCGCACGGCGGGGATCGGGCAAAAAAGCGCGGCCCTCTTCATAGGCTTTATCACCCTGATGGGCCTCTTCATAGGCGTTTCCCTCATGCTGTGGCTCTATTACAAGCTGGGCGCCGCCAACAGGATAAGCCACGTGGCCAATATCTTCGGCTCGGAGATATACAACCAGATCAATTCGCAGCTCAAGAACGGCACGCTTTTGAGCTCCAACGGCGTCATCGCCATATTCTGCGGCTTCGTCATTTATTCGCTGCTGGCCATTGCCAGGGTGAAATTCATAGGCTTCCCCCTGCACCCGGTGGCCTACGCCATGAGCGGCTCCTGGTGCATCACATACATCTGGCTCAGCGCCATCATAGCCTGGATCACCAAGACCGTGATCCTGAGATACGGCGGCATGAGGGTCTTTCTCAGGGCCATGCCCCTGTTTCTGGGCCTGATACTGGGCGACTGCATCTCCGGCACCGTGTGGTGCATCATCGCCGCCATACTGGGCACGCCGACACATTCGATATTCCCATAGGAAAAAGGAACACGCCATGAAAACACTGCACATGATAGCCAACTCCCACATAGACCCCGTATGGCTGTGGGACAAATACGAAGGCATAGACGAGGTGATAAACACCTTCCGGTCCGCCTGCGACCGGCTGGACGAGAATCCGGATCTGCGCTTTACCGCCAGCTCCGTGATGTTTTACAAATGGACCAAAGAGCTGGCCCCGGACGTATTCGCCCGCATAAAAAAATACGTGGCGGAGGGAAGATGGGAGGCCGTGGGCAGATGGCTGGTGGAACACGACGTGAACCTGCCCCTTGCCGAAAGCTTTGACAACTCCATCCGCATATCCACGGAATTCACCCGCAGGGAATTCGGCGAGACGAGCCCCGTGGCCTACTGTCCCGACACCTTCGGGCACCCCGCCACCCTGCCGGAGATCCTTTGGGACAGGGGCTTCCGGTACTACGTGTTCTGCCGCCCCGGCGCCCACGAAAAGGACCTGCCCTCCAACCTGTTCCGGTGGGAGCACAACGGCAAAAGCATCCTGTGCCTCAGGCTGAAATACCATTACTGCCAGGGGCGGGAGCCGGACACCGAAAAGACAAAGGAGCTCATCCGCGACCCCGACATATGGTTCGGCGATACCGGCTGCTTTTTCTTCGGCGTGGGCGACCACGGCGGCGGCCCTTCCAAGAAGGAGATAGCCGCCTATACCCGCCTCCGGGACGAATCCAGGGACGTACAGATAAAATTCTCCACCTGCCTGGAGTTCTTCAAGGAAGCGGAAAAACTGCCGGATATCCCCACAGTCACCGGGGACCTGCATATGCACGCCATCGGCTGCTACTCGGTGAACCGCATGCTCAAGGAAGGGGTGCGCAACTCGGAAAGGGCTCTCGGCTATACCCGACGCATGCTTGACGCCGCCGGCATGGAAAAAGACCTGTCGGAGCTGTGGGAAACGGTGGTCTTCAACGAGTTCCACGACATCCTTCCGGGCTCCTGCAGCCCCGCCGCCGCCCGGCAGGCGGCGATGGAGCTCAGCCGGGTCCGGTCCGAAGCCATGGATACCGCCTATACCGCCGCCAAGAAGCTGTCCGGGCAGATACCCGTCAGGTTCAACGAAGGAGAGTTCCGTATATTCAACTCCCTCCCCTTCCCCGTCAGGGCTCCCTTTGAAGTGGAAAGCTTTATGTATTACAGGGAAGGCGCCTCCTTCGTGCGGCAGGACGGCTCCGAGGTGCCGGCGCAGATGATCACCCCCTCGGTGTTTTGCGCCAACAGGCGCTGGCTTTTTGTGGACGAGATACCCGCCCGGTCCATGGCCTGCTACGCCTTCGATTCCTCCCGCAAGACGGAAAGGCGCGAGGACTTCCGCTTTTCCGAGGGCGACGGCGCAAGCCTGGGCTCCAAGGAGGCAAAGGGGCTGAACCTCTGCCTTGACGGACGGCCTCTCTTTGCCCGGCCTCTGTCCCTGACGGTTTACAGAGACGAGTCGGACACCTGGTCCCACGGCATAGACGGCTATCACTACGGCACCGACGGCGAATTTGCCGTGACGGGCGTCACCCGCAGCGAGGGAGACCTGGCCTCCTTTGTACTTTACAGGCTGGCATACAAGACCAGCGAGGCGGAGATACTTGTCATCCTCTACAAAGACCTGCCCTGCGCCGACGTCCGCATCCACGTGAACTGGGCCGAAAAGCAAAAGGTGCTGAAGCTGATCCTCTCTCCCGCCGAAGAGTATGAAAGCATCATCTGCCAGGGCGCCGGAGGCTCTATAGAGAAGCGCACGGTGGAAAAGGAGGAGCCCCTCCACGGCTGGATGCTATTGGGCAGGCTGGGGCTGTGCCAGAAGGGGGCCTACGCCTTCAGCAGGGAAAACAGCCGGGATACCGCCGTCACCCTGGTGAGGAGCTCCCTGTTCGGCTACGATCAGGGCTTCCCCCCCGACTACAGCGGGCCGGTTCACCATACGGACATGGGCGAACACGATTTTGCCCTGAGGTTCTTTTACGACATTTCGGCGGAGGAGCTGGAGAAAGAAACGCAGATCTTCACGGAGCCCTTCGGAGTATTGAGGGAAAACAGTTAACGCAAAAAATGCGATTTGCAAAAGCAAATCGCATATCTTTTTTTCTGGTGGAGGATAACGGGCTCGAACCGTTGACCTACTGCGTGCAAGGCAATCGCTCTCCCAGCTGAGCTAATCCCCCGGGATGGTGGGCCTAATTGGATTCGAACCAATGACCTCGCCCTTATCAGGGGCGCGCTCTAACCAACTGAGCTATAAGCCCATTCCGAAGACGCCGGTTTTTTCCGGCAATTATTATTATACTATCATCATCCGCGCCTTGTCAATACGTTTTGCAAAAAAACATACGGGCCGGCGCCGCAAAAAACCGTTGCGGACAGCGCGCTTGTATGCTATAATGAAAATAACTCACCTTTTTACGGAGGCAGCACAATGAATTATCTTTTAGGGATCGATATAGGGACTTCGGGAGCCAAAACTGTGCTTCTTGACACGGACAGCGGAAAAATAGCCGCTTCGGTCCTTAAGGAATATCCCCTTTATACCCCCCGCCCTCTCTGGGCCCAGCAGGAGCCGGAGGACTGGTGGAACGCGGCTGTATGGGGCATAAGGGAGGTCCTGGAAAAAGCCGGCGCCGAAGCCGGCGACGTAAAAGCCGTGGGGCTCACCGGACAGATGCACTCCTCGGTGTTTCTCGACGGGAACAACGCTTCCATACGCCCCGCCATGCTCTGGTGCGACCAGCGCACCGGAAAGGAATGCGAAGAGATCGGCCGGCTGGCGGGCAGGGACAGGATAGTGGATATCACCTGCAATCCCATGCTCACCGGCTTCACCCTGCCCAAGATCCTGTGGCTCAAAAACAACGAACCGGAAAACTATTCCAAACTCCGCAAGGTGCTTCTGCCCAAGGATTACATACGTTTCATGCTTACGGGAGAATACGCCACCGACGTTTCCGACGCCTCCGGCATGGGGATATTCGACGTCAGGAACCGCCGCTGGTCCGACGAACTCATCGAGGCCTGCGGCCTGAAAAAGGAATGGTTCGGCAAAGTTTACGAAAGCCCCGAGATCAGCGGCAGGATATCCGAGACGGCCGCGGGGCTCACGGGCCTCAGGGCGGGGACCCCGGTGGCTGCC